>CAZIKS010000069.1:0-16773 GCA_964539795.1 uncultured Pirellulales bacterium | reverse complement strand
GAATATGATAATGGAGAAATTTCCTTTACCCGTTAGTTTAGCCAAACCTTACAGCGCTATCTATATATAAAACATTAACTTTTTTTAAGAGGCCAAAGCAATGAACCTCCGGTTTAGTCGCAAGTTCAAAATTCAATGTCTTTTAGCGGCTGTTTGTTTTTTCCCGCTCTTTATCTCTTATGCATCTTTTGCCGGCTCGATTGTCGGCTGGGGAAGTCAGGTCGTCGGTGTGGACCTTGGCGACGGCTTTAACGCCGTCGCGGCGGGAAGGAGCCACAGTCTGGGCCTTATGGCCGATGGCTCGATAATCGCCTGGGGCAACAACTATGGAGGCCAATGCGACACCACTTCGCCCAACAGCGGCTTTATCGCCATTAGCGCAGGGGAGGGGCACAATCTGAGCCTTAAGCAAGATGGCTCGCTCATCGCCTGGGGAGACAACTATTATGGCCAGTGCAATATCCCTAAACCTAACAGCGGCTTTATTGCCGTCGCCGCAGGTGGGGCTCACAGTCTGGGCCTTAAGCAGGATGGCTCTATAGTCGCCTGGGGATGGAACGATGACGGTCAATGCAATATCCCCTTGCCCAACAGCAACTTTATTGCTATTAGCGCGGGATGGCCCCATAGCCTGGGACTTAAAGAGGACGGCTCGATCGTCGCTTGGGGACGTAACTCCTCCGGTCAATGCGATATCCCTTTGCCTAACAGCGGCTTTATCGCCATTAGCGCAGGCTATGGCCACAGTATAGGCCTTAAAGCCGACGGCTCTATAGTCGCCTGGGGAACCAACTATAATGGCCAATGCAATGTCCCTTCACCTAATAGCAACTTTATCGCCATCGCCGCAGGAGGGTGGCACAGTCTGGGCCTTAAGGCCGATGGCTCTATAGTCGCCTGGGGATACAACTATTATGGCCAATGCGATATCCCCGAGCCTGACAGTGGCTTTATCGCCATTAGCGCAGGAGAATACCACGGTCTGGGCCTAAAGGCCGATGGCTCGATAGTCGCTTGGGGAGACAACAATTATGGCCAATGCGCCTTCCCTCCTCCTAACAGCGAGTTTGTCACTATCGCACTAGGAGGGTGGCACAGTCTGGGCCTTAAGGCCGATGGCTCGATAGTCGCCTGGGGACACAACGGCGGTGGCCAATGCGATATCCCCGAGCCTGACAGCGGTTTTATCGCCGTTAGCGCAGGATTGCGCCATAGCCTGGGCCTTAAGCAGGATAGCTCGCTCGTCGCCTGGGGATGGAACGAATACGGCCAATGCGATATACCTGAGCCTAATATCGGCTTTATCGCCATTAGCGCAGGAAATGACCACAGTCTGGGCCTTAAAGAGAACGGCTCGCTCGTCGCATGGGGAGACAATGACTATGGCCAATGCGATATTCCGGAGCCTAACAGCGGTTTTACCGCCATTAGCGCAGGTGATGACTACAGTCTTGGCCTTAAAGCCAATGGCTCGCTCGTTGCCTGGGGATACAACAGGTATGGCCAATGCAATATCCCGGAGCCTAACAGCGGTTTTACCGCCATTAGCGCAGGAAGGTACCACAATCTGGGCCTAAAGGACGATGGTTCACTCGCCGCCTGGGGATGGAACTGGTATGGCCAATGCGATATTCCTTCACCTAATAGCGGCTTTACCGCCGTCGCCGCAGGAGGGGCGCACAGCCTGGGTCTTAAGCAGGACGGCTCGCTTGTCGCTTGGGGACGGAACTGGTATGGCGAATGTGATGTCCCTGAGCCTAACAGTGGCTTTACCGCTATCGACGCAGGAGAGTTGCACAGCTTAGCTATAAAAAAGGAGGTTCTGCCGCCGATAGAAGTTCCGATGAAATTTACCCCACAGGCGCTGAATCCTGGCAGTCGGGGCAAATGGCTCAAGGCGCATTTTGTTATGCCGGAGGGTTTCAGCATCGAAGACGTTGATGCCGATACACCGGCTGTGATTGAGCCATACGGCATCGAATCGTGCAACCTGAGTGTCCTGCTTAATGATGAGGGCTTAATCCGGGTTGAGGCTACCTTCAGGCGCTCTGATTTATGCAGTTCGATAACAGGTTATGACCAGAACATTGAGGTAAAGGTAACAGGCATCCTTACTACCGGCCGGCAATTTTACGGCACCGACACAATCAGGATAATCAATAACAAGTTCGAGCAATTAGCTGTTCTTTCATCTTATTGGCTCCAAACTGATTGCGACAAGCCGAATTGGTGCGGCGGCGCCGACCTTAACCATGACTCGGTAGTTAATTTCTTAGACTTCGCCCTCCTCGACCCTTGATACTTTGAGGCCCTTTCACAATAAGCAAGCACAAGAATCTGTTTTTGCCTGAAGCTCGGACTGTTCTAATTTTCTAATTTCTACTGCTCAACTTTCTACTTCTCTACCCTGCCTATCTTACCCATTTTAATATTTTGTTTAACTTCGTTTTGAGACAGGAATTTTCCCCCGCAAAATCTTACCCATTTTAACACCGATGTCAGAATTTAAAAAACCTGTGTATTTTTTACGCAAAAACGAATCTTATTTTTCTCTTTTCTTTCTTTTTTTCGCTTTTTTTCACAAATCTTGTTTTTTTGTTAAAAAAATCCGCACTTTTTACCCCGTTTTCAAATCACCGCTGTTGCTGCGAAAAATCGTACCGATTGCGCAAGTATGTGGAAGAACAATCAGATTTCTCTAAATTTTTTTTTACCCTTTTTCTAATAAGCACTTACAGACTTTGACTATCTTGAATTTCACCGATTTTTCGACTCAAATGCGCAAGTCTATCTAATTATAGGGAGCGTCTTTTTCTTCCCCCCTTGAAAAAATGTAAACTTGTGCCATAAGTATCAAGAGGCTCTTATGATGACTTTCATAGCTCATTCCCTCGCCAACTTGCCCAAATACCCACCGCTCTACATTTGTAGAGAACTCTCTACAAATCAAACCTTTTTATGCAAAACAAACCCAATTTTCTCGATAGCTCAATGAACATAAACTTTTGTTTAACAAAGCATTACGGCGATTTCCATCTCCTCGGACGCCGAAAAAACAAACCCAATTCAAACCCAATTGCTTTAATACTAAAATGAACACAACCTTTTGTTTGACAAACTGTTATGAACAAAAACTGACATTTCCTGCGCCTGCAAAACAAACCCAATTCAAACTCAATCAAACCCAATCTCCAAAAAGCCAAAATGAACCTAAGTTCTGTTAAAATAAAGGATTATAGAAATGAACCGCACCCAGTGGTTTTTTTCATTTTTCGGCTTTCGCCTCAAAATTTCCTCGCCTTCGGCTGCGGCAAGACTTGACCGTTTTGTCAATAATGATACACTGCTGGCAGAAATACATTGTTATGCCAAATGCTGTAAAACGATATAGAAAGGAAAAATGATGGCAAAATCTAATCTTAAGGAGACTGTCTTTAACATATTATTGGTGATTTTACTTGCAGGCTTTGTTACAGGCTGCACCTCTCAACCCTCAAGGGATAAACAATTGAGACAAAAAAGACCTGCGGAGCAGCGACAGTGGAGCGTAGTAGCCAATACTGATCAGGAGAACCTCACCATAACACATACCAGTTTGGCAGTTGTATTAAAAGATGCACGTTTAAAAATAAAAAAAGACGACAAGCTACATATACTTTCAGAGTGGAAAGTCAATAACTATAAAGATAGAGTAGTTATTGAAACCGCCCAGCCGGAAAAAACTACCTGGGTATTTATAATCAATGGGAAAAATCTCGACATACGTTCTTCTGCTGACACGGGCGTTATCACTGCTGTAGCGCCGGCTTCAGGCGCCAGAATACCCGCCAGATTAGCCGACCAGGACAACGGTGTAATCTATACCTCACTCGGACTTGTCTCAGCGAGAAATATATACTGCTTATTCGACCGTATGACCGACATAATGATACAGTTTCCAGAGCAAAGCTCTCTAAGCCGCAACGCTTCCGATGCTGAATTGATGGATGTAACTTTTCCAGTACGTAAACTTGACCTTGAGTTCACGAACTGGACCGACAGTTGGGGGGTAACCTACAACTATGGAGAGCGGATTTCTCTAATTCCGAACTACTACACGGAACATATAGGATTGACGCGTTACGAACCATACTATCCGCAATATAAAGACAAACGTCCCTTTAAAACAGCTCCTACCGGCTGGCTTTCCTGGTATTGCTACTTTATGCCTGCAAACGAAGAAGATATGGTAGAAGAAACCGACGCTCTTGCCGAAACCTTAAAACCTTACGGTCTGGAGTATGTTCAGCTCGATGCCACTTACTCCGGAGGTGAGCAGGCCAATATCCTTGAATGGAACAAGGAAAAATTCCCAAAAGGCGGCAAATGGCTTATGAAATACATCAAAAGTAAAGGTTTAAGACCGGGACTTTGGGTCAACGCCTATGGGGCAAACCATGCAAATCCTTCATTTGGAAAATACCCCGAAAACTGGTTTCTGCATGATAAGGATGGAAACCTAAGGGGCGCCTGTTGCACCGCCGACGCCACTGTTGTTCAACTTGATTATAGCAATCCAAAGGTTATTGAAAAGCATCTTAAACCGCTCTTTCACACCTTGGTTGATGACTGGGGCATTGAATATCTAAAAGATGCCGGGCATGGAGCCTGGATGTTTTCATACGAAAAGAACAGGCAGTTTGCCTATGACACCTCTGTCGACGGCAGAGATGCTTACTGGCAGGTTCAAGCGGTAATCAGAGAAATAATGGGCCCTGAAAACTGGATAATGGGCTGCAGTGCAGAAGGTGGTGCAAGCCAGTTTTGTCTTGGTGTTGGAACTTTTGACAGCAAAATTACCATATTTGAGGATGTTTACGCTGATTGGGAAAGAGGCCCGGATGTGAAAACTTACCCGCCTCCGACTTCAGGGACGAAAATGCATTTGGGTCATCTGTTTACATCCAATTATTTTAATGACATCGTGGTTTACAATTATCCCGATGCAACTATGATTCGCCCGCCTCTAACTACAGCCGAAGCCATAACAAATGTGACATCAGTCTCGCTTACCGGTCAATCTTATATGACAAGTGACTTTATGGCCGACCCCTCTCCGGAAAGGGTAAAAGTATTAATCAAAGAAACCGCCTGGGCTGCGGAATTCCCTGACCTTGTAAAGAAACTCCCGGATGAAAGATTACAGATGTACAAAAAGACTATGCCCGCCGCTGATATAACTCCCGTAGACCTCTTTCCTTTCAGATCAAAAACCGGATATGCCACTTTGCCCGATGGATATCCCAGCGTGGAAAATTTCCCAAAGGCCCTCGATCTGAAGGTCAATGCCGCCACCGGGATTTATGATGTTGTTGCCCTGTATAACTGGTCTGAAGACTCGGCCGTAAAGGGCCTTTCTTTTGAAGAAGACCTGGGTTTATGTCCCAAAACACAATATATTGTTTATGACTTTTGGAAACAGAGTCTTGTCGGAGTAGTTCAAGGCCGGGTTCAAACCGAAGTCCCACCGCACGGAACGGCTGTTTTTATTGTCAGACCTTTACAGTCTGGACCGCAGTTTTTGGCTACCTCGCGGCATATAACGGGCGCATTTAGCATAAAGCAGCTTGCCTGGAACCAATCCAAATCTGCTTTGAGCGGCATTTCCGAGACAATACCCTATACGATATACTCGCTGTTTCTTTATGTACCGGATGGAGTAACCTTATCCAAAGTAGATTCCGATGCCAGAGTTTTATTTAACAAGCTCGATGGTAATTTACTTGAGGTGGCCTTCCAGGGCCGGGAAAAGCCCATAAAATGGGTGTTGAACTTTGCTTACGAGTGATATTCAACCACGATAAAGGATAATTATCTGTGCAGCCGGATAGTCGAAAACATGAAAAATTCGATGAGATTCGCCGGCAATTCCCTATACTCAAAAAGAACATAGCGGGCAAAAGATATGTGTACCTCGATAGTGCTGCGACCACCTTAAAGCCGACCTGTGTTATAGAATCTGTTTCTGATTACTATACGTACCATTATACCAATGTCCATCGCGGTGCATACTATCTGTCCAAAAAAGCTTCACAGCAGTACGAAAATGCCAGAGAAACCTTAAAGCGTTTCTTCAATGCCGGGGATGAATACGACGTCATTTTCACAAGCGGGGCCACAGAAGCTGTCAATCTCGTAGTAAATGCCTTTTGTGAACCGTTGATTCGGGAAGATGACATTATTCTCGTCAGCATTTTGGAGCATCATTCCAATTTTCTGCCCTGGAAACTCCTTGCTTCTCGAAGTAACGCTAAACTCAGAATTCTGTTTTTAGAGCCTTCGGGGGATTTCTCGAAAGCTGAACTGAAAAATGCCCTGTCCTCAAAAGTCAGATTTGCCGCTCTCACTCATGCCTCGAATGTAACGGGAAAACTTCAAGACCTTCAATTTGTCGTTTCAAACCTTCAGCAAAACGGGGCGATGGTGTTAATAGATGGTGCACAAAGTGCTTCGCATTTTGAAATAGACCTTGAGAGCATGAAGCCTGATTTTTTTGTATGTTCAGCCCATAAAATGTTAGGTCCGACCGGCATCGGAGCAGTCATACTGAAAAAACAACATTTGGAAAATGCCAAACCTTGGAAGACCGGTGGTGGAATGGTATTAACCGCTGAACCTCTTTCCTGGAGAGAAGGCGTTAGAAAATTCGAAGCGGGGACGCCCCATTTCGTAGGTGTTTACGGCTGGATGCGTGCCCTGGATTTCTTAAACAACATCGGCCTGAGTAACATCCAGGAGTATGTCAGCTCACTCACTGCTGAATTATTGGATGGGTTGAAGCAAATAAATGGAATCAGAATCTTTGCCTCTGACACACCACGGCAAAATGCCGGAATAGTGTCTTTTCTAATAGATGATATTCATCCGCACGATATCGCTGCCTGGCTTGATTTTAACGCTATTGCCGTGCGTGATGGCCATCACTGTGCCCAGCCGTTGATGGAATATTTTGGCGTCCCCGGCGTAGTTCGTGCTTCTGTGCATTTATATAACACAAAGGAGGATATAAACCAGTTGCTTTCCGCTCTTAACGCATTGGTTGATAATCGGCAGGAGATATTCGACAGACTCTATGGAAAAGAGGTTTGTAATTTTGCATCCGAAGCTTTGCAGCAAGCCAAAGTTGACCTCCCGGATATCGAAATTAGAGGAATACCTGATTACTGTGGTGATTTGCTCAGATTCCGCTTGAAAGTAAACGACCAAAAAGTTATCGTCGAAACAGAGGCTGATATTTGTATTCCGTGCATGGCGTCACTAAATGTTATGTTGGCGCAGGTACAAAATAAGCCCATTGGTCGGGTGTATTCATTATGTAAATCCGCTATCGAAGCCCTTGCCACGAATAGCACATCCCCTAATATCAATGGTTTAAATACTTTGAGACGTATAAAAGAAGACCGCCTGTCCTGTATCACTTTACCCTGGAAAACAATGCTTTGCGCAGCCGAAAAGTATATTCATCAGCCTCTACCCCGTGTTATTGTTATGAAGCCACCCCTAAAAGCTTCCGCAAAACGTTTATCAGCGTTCCCGGCTCGAAGTAATTTTTCTCCAATCGCAGATATGCCGTCTGCTGGTCAGAGATAGTTACTTTCCCTTTCACCTTGGCAAATAAAGACTCTGTCTCTGCATCCGGTTTTTTGTCAAACGAAAATACTATATTTTGACCTGAAGTTACTATACTTTTTATATTATACTTACTTGCTGCGATTCGTACCTGCTGCCATTTCAGCAAAAGCTGGACCTCGTCCGGCACAGGCCCGTACACATCAGCCAGTTCGTTCTGAACCTGTTCCAAATCCACCTTTGTTCTGGCAACAGCGATTTTGCGATAGACATCCATCCTGTGCCTGTCGATAGGTATGTAATTTTTTGGTATATACGTTGCGAATCCCAAATCCAGGTTTGTTATTGGTATCTTTTCGGCCGGTTTTCCCTTTAATTTCCTTACCGCCTCGGCCAACAGTTCGCAGTACATCTGGTAGCCTACTATCTGAATGTGTCCGGACTGCTCAGCCCCCAATATATTACCCGCCCCGCGAATTTCCAAGTCGCGCAGGGCGATTCTAAAGCCGGCCCCAAGATGTGAATATTCCTCGATGGCCTTCAAACGCCTCGCCGCTATCGGCGTAATCGACCGTGACATCGGCAGCAGCATATACGCATAAGCTCGATGCTTATACCGCCCTACTCTCCCACGAAGCTGATGCAGCTCAGCCAAACCGAACCTGTCGGCGTTATCTATAAAAATCGTATTGGCGTTTGGAATATCCAGCCCCGATTCGATAATCGTAGTACACACCAAAATGTCAATCCCGCCCAGTACAAAAGTTATCATTGTTTTTTCAAGTTCGCTTTTCGCCATCTGCCCGTGTGCGATACCGATTTTGGCATCGCTTACCAGCTTCTGAATTTCCCAGGCCTTTTTTTCGATTGTTCTGACCCTGTTGTGCAAAAAAAACACCTGCCCCTGACGATTCAACTCACGAATAATCGATTTTCTGACCAACTCCCTATTATAAGCGCCGACCGACGTTACTATGCTCCTCCTGTCCAGCGGTGGCGTCCCTAATGAACTTATATCACGCAGCCCCAAAAGTGACATATGCAGCGTCCTTGGTATCGGCGTTGCCGTCATCGTAAGAACATCGACGTTGACGCGCAGCTTTTTGAGCCTTTCTTTATGCTCGACTCCGAACCGCTGCTCCTCGTCGATAACCAGCAGCCCCAAATCGTTAAATCCCACATCACCACTCAAAAGTCGATGTGTCCCAATAAGTATATCGACCCTCCCTTTTTTTGTTCTTGCGATTATATCTTGTGCCTGCTTGGCTGTTTTAAAGCGATTTAAAATTTCGATACAAATTGGGAAATCTGCGAACCGTTCCGTAAAAGTCCTGCCATGCTGCACACACAACACCGTCGTCGGTACCAGCACAGCAACCTGTTTATCATTTTCCACCGCCTTAAATGCTGCCCTCATCGCAAGTTCTGTCTTGCCATATCCCACATCCCCGCATAACAGCCTGTCCATTGCCACATTTTCCTGCATATCGGCTTTAATTTGCTCGGATGCCGCAGTTTGGTCAGCCGTCTCCTGATAGGGGAAAGATTCTTCAAATTCTCTTTGCCAGTTCGAATCGGCCCCGGATGCTATCCCACCGAGACTCTGGCGTTTCGCCTGAACCTCAAGTAATTCGCCTGCAAGGTCCCGAACCGAAAGTGCAACTTTTTCTTTTTGCTTTTGCCATTTTTTTGAGCCGACCTTACTTAGTTTAGGCCGCTTCGGACTCGTTCCTATATACTTCTGAATCAACGTAATATTGCCGGCGGAAACGTGAATCTTCACTTTGTCGGCGTATTCAATCGTAAGGTACTCGTTTTGCGCCCCCTTTTCTTTTATAATCTTCACCCCTAAAAACCTGCCTATGCCATAGGAGATATGAACAACATAATCGCCGGCCTGCAAATCGCTGAGGGTATCCACCGGCGCGCTGGCTCGCATTGGCCTTTGCCTTCTTCTAAGCGCAAATTGACCGAACAGTTCATGATGGCTTATTATGATTGTTTCCTGTGAATTTATGACAAATCCCTGATGGATAAATCCCGGCAGCAGTTTGAAATTCAGCGGCACTTTTTTATGACTTTGTTTTATAATCTCGCTTACACGCTCGATTTCAGCCGACCTCTCACAGTAAAGACAGACCTTTTGTCCTTCTTTGGCTTGTTTTACTAATTCTTCCAAAGCCGCCTTATGTCCCGCCCACAGGGAAGTCCCCCTTTGCTGAAATTGCTGAACGCTCTTTATATCCACCTTAAGAAAATCATCTGTACCGCCGCCGGCAAATCTGCAAATATGCAGTTGTGTAAATTTTCCCAATGCCCTGTAGATGTCCCGCCAGTGGTAAAGCCGTTCGGCTCCCTCGACACGCTCTAAAAATACATTTGCCACTTCTTCGATGTCATTTGGCTCTTCAAGTATTATTATCGTATCTTGCGGCAGAATATTTATAAAAAGCTCTCTTTGTTCGGCCTTACTGCCGCACACTGCTGAAATGATGCTGATACTTTCAATTTGTTCACTTGAGCGATGCGTATCTAAATTCACCTCGCGAATACTCTCTATGGTATCGCCGAAGAACTCAACTCTTATTGCCTCGCTACCTCGCGGTTGTTCCTTGCTTTTTTCTTTATCGAGGAAAGTTTTTTCACTGACCAGCGGCGCATAAATATCAACAATCCCGCCGCGACGGGCAAACTGTCCCGGCAGGTCAATTCTGTCCACACTTTCAAAACTATTATCGACCAGCCATCCGGCAGCATCTTCCGGTGATATCGTTTCATTTATTTGAAGCCGAAGGCTGCTCTCTTTCAATATTTTCGGCTTCGGTATAGGCTGGCAAAGCGCTTGTATTGATGTTGGAATGGTGAATTTGCTTTTGCCCGAAAGCAGTTCTAAAGCTACCCTTAGTCTTTCAGCCCTGATTTCATCGGTTGCATCCGCCAAATCTTCGATTCCCTCCCACGCTGGAAATGCTTCGATTCTCTGGCACCCAAAGCTATGAAGGTCATCTGCTACTTTGTCGGCGTCATCGATATGCGGACGGATGTAAAGTATCGGGCGTTTGAGTTCCCTGGATATGTACTCGGCCAGCATTGGCGCAAACGATCCCCACGTCCCCTCGACCCTGACCGCCCCCTCACCGCCCCTGCAGGTCTTTAGCCGGGAGATTATCTCTGCAACCGTCCTGTCCTGACCGAGTTTCAAAAGGCCACCAAAAATTCAAAAGACGGTATTATATTCTGTACTAACAGCCTTTTATTATCGATTGGCCGTTTTATCTTTCCGCACCACCACTATCCAGTCATAAATCCCTGACAACTGTAAAAAATTTCCGGTCTTGAGCCTTACATTTTCGAAGAAATCAAATGCTTCGCTGTTTCAACGGTCTTTTCTGCTGTAATCCCGAACTTCTCGAAGCACACCTTTCCCGGCGCCGATGCCCCGAATGACGACATACCTATAAAAACGCCCTGACGCCCGAGCCACTTTCTCCAGCCCTGCTCAATCCCAGCCTCAATACCAATCCTCGCTTTCACGCCGGGTGGTATGACCGAATCCTGATATGCCTGCTCCTGCTTTTCAAACAATTCCCAGCAGGGCATACTGACAACCCTCGCATTAATTCCATCAGCCGACAGCTTCTCATAAGCTTCAATCGCAATAGAAACTTCCGAACCGCTTGCTAAAAGCAAGACTTCAGGGCTGTCGGCGCCTATCAGAACATAAGCGCCTTTACAAAGATTCGCCGCTGAAGCATATTTATCCTGTTCCAGAACCGGTATTCCCTGTCTTGTGAGAAGCAGGGCCGCCGGGCCATCCCTGTATTCCAATATGAACTTCCACGCCACCGCTGTCTCATTGGCGTCTGCCGGTCGAATCACTAACAAATCAGGTATTGCCCGCAAGCTTGCCAACTGCTCTACCGGCTGATGTGTCGGCCCGTCTTCCCCTAAGCCGATACTGTCGTGTGTAAACAAGAATATGCTTGGATGTTTCGAAAGAGCTGCCATCCGAATCGCAGGCCGCATATAATCGGAGAACACCATAAACGTTCCCCCGTAGGCCCTCACCAACCCGCTTGCGGAAATCCCATTAATTATCGCTCCCATAGCGTGTTCTCTGACCCCGAAACGTATATACCTGCCGTCCGGCGAATCTTTCTGGAAATCCTTTGCCCCTGCAAACCGTGTATTGTTTGAGGGTGTCAGGTCCGCCGAACCACCCATAATCAACGGCATTTTAGGCATTATTGCATCAAGTACCTTGCCCGAGGCCTTGCGTGTTGCAATAGAGCCGCCCACCTCGAACTTAGGCAGAACATCATCAAAATCTACCTTAATTTTACCTGCCGCAGCTTCACAAAATTGCTCTGCCATTTTCGGATAGACACCTGTGTATTCGTCAAATAATTTGTTCCAGGCTGATTCAGCTTTTGAGCCTTTTTCGACAACTTTTCGCATATGGGCGGACACTTTTTCCGGAATGTAAAAACTCTTCTCGCTGTCCCAGCCAAATTTCTCCTTAATCAATTTAACTTCATCTTCTCCCAAAGGAGCGCCGTGCGACCCCGCTGTATCCTGCTTATTTGGGCTGCCGTAAGCGATATGTGTCCGAAGTTTTATCAAGGTCGGGCGCTGCTTTTGATGCTTTGCGCTTTCCAGTGCCTTCTCGAAAGCTGCCATATCATTGCCGTCACCGCCGACCACTATCACATTCCAGCCGTAAGCCTCATAACGCTTAGTTACGTCTTCTGTAAAAGCAAGCTCTGTTTCGCCATCGATGGTAATATGATTGTCGTCGTAAATAACAATCAGGTTATCAAGTCCCAAATGCCCCGCCAATGAACTGGCTTCCGCCGATACCCCCTCCTGTAAATCGCCGTCACCGGCTATTACGTAGATATTATAATCAATGATGTTGTAACCATCGCGGTTGAAGTAATTTGCAAGATATTTTTCAGCTATCGCCATCCCGACCGAATTGGATATCCCCTGTCCTAACGGCCCTGTAGTAACCTCAATCCCCAGTTTCGGCTCACACTCGGGGTGCCCCGGTGTTTTACTGCCCCACTGCCGAAAATTCTTCAAATCTTCCAGGTTCATATCATAGCCGGTCAGATGCAGCAGCGAATACAGCAGCATACTGCCATGACCAGCCGAAAGAACAAAACGGTCACGATTTTGCCAGAGCGGATTGGCCGGGTTATGCATAAGATGTTTCATCCAAAGCACATACGCCGCCGGCGCCATACCCATCGGCATACCCGGATGACCCGACTTGGCCTTTTGAACACCGTCAACAGACAAAAAACGTATCGTTTGAGCACAAAGTTCATCAAGTTCAGACAAACCAGGATTTACAACTGAACTCATACCACTTTCCTTAAACAAAGATTTTCAATACACTTGCACGAACAAACAGAACAATTAAGATAATTGCCTGCCGCCATTCCTGCAAGCTTTTTTAGCCCTCTCGAACAGCAAAAGCCCTTATTGCTTTGTAACTTTCATTCCTGACTACTTCACCCTGCAGAAAACCTGACTTTTGACAAACCTGCACATTTATTGCATAATTATTAGCTATGAATCAAGTATCGGGTTTTATGAATCGACGGGATTTTCTAAAGCTGACAGCCGCCGGCGCAGCGGTACTTTCACTGCCCAATCCGGCCTTTTCAGTTGAATCAGCAAAAAACAAGCCCAATGTACTTTTTATTGCTATTGACGACTTGAATGACTGGATTGGCTGTCTGGCAGGCCACCCTGATGTAAAGACGCCGAACCTTGATAAGCTTGCAAATCGAGGGGTATTGTTCACAAATGCCCATTGCTCAGCGCCGGCCTGTAATCCCTCGCGAGCAAGCCTTCTTACAGGGATTTTGCCCTCTTCCTCCGGTGTTTACCATAATAACCAGCCCTTTAGAAAGGTGCTTCCAGAAGCGGTTACGTTACCGCAGCATTTTATTGCTAACGGCTACAGGGTGATTGGCGCCGGCAAGATATTCCATAGCAGCGGGACTTTCGCCGACCCGCAATCCTGGCAGGAGTATTTTCCCTCAAAGACAAAAACCAGGCCTGAAGACCCGATGCCCCAAAATAGACCCTTAAACGGCATTCCCGACACAAAACAATTTGACTGGGGCCCGGTAGATGTTCCGAATGACCAAATGGGCGACTGGAAGGTAGCCGACTGGGTTATAAAACAGTTGAATTCCAAACAAGATAAACCATTTTTTCTCGGCTGCGGCTTCTTCCGTCCTCACCTGCCCTGGTATGTACCGCCCAAATATTTCGATTTATATCCTGTCGAGAAGGTAACTTTGCCGAATGTTAATGAAAATGACCTTGATGACGTGCCGCCGATAGGCAGAAAGTTTGCCAACCCGCAGAGAGACCACAAAAATGTCGTCGATCACAAACAATGGCGAAAAGCCGTTCAGGGCTACCTGGCCTCTATCAGCTTTGTTGACGACTGCGTGGGACGGGTCATTAATGCATTGGATAAAAGCAATTATGCCGACAACACTATTATTGTCCTTTGGGGCGACCACGGCTGGCATCTGGGCGAAAAACTGCATTGGCGCAAATACGCTCTCTGGGAGGAGGCTACTCATTGTCCTCTTATGATAATAGCGCCTCAAAAAGTCAGGCCGGGCCGGAAATGCCACCGGCCGGTGAGCCTTATTGATATTTATCCTACGCTGATAGAACTTTGCGGCCTGGAATCGAAAAAAGAGCTGCAGGGTAATAGCCTGCTGCCGTTATTAAAGAACCCCTGTGCAAAATGGTCCCGACCGGCTTTGACGACGTACGGCCTCAATAATCATTCACTGCGCTCGCAGCGATGGCGGTATATTCGTTACAGCGACGGAACAGAAGAACTTTACGACCATGATAACGACGCTCTGGAATGGAAAAACCTCGCCGCCGAATCCGAATATGCCGACATCAAGAAGGACCTCGCAAAGTGGCTGCCCCAAACAAACGCTCCTGACGCACCTTTATAGGCCAGCGGTAACAGGCTAAAGATTTTATGAGTGCTGCTTTATGTGATTTTTGTCTAAATGTTGCTGTGCCCAGATGGCAATGGCCGAGCCTGTCAGAAGAACCATGCCAAAGAGCCATTGAAAGCCATTTAATGACTCTCCGAAAACGATGTAAGAACCTGCAAGGACTGTAAACGGCGTTACCAGCAATACCAGCGATGGAATTGTAGCCCCGATTCGCTTAATTGCCACGTAGTATAATACGTGAGAAATTGCTATCGCCGTAAGCGCTGAAATCACTACATAGGCCCACGGCCGCAGACCCATGGTGATGGAGACGCCCGGCTTGCCAAAAATGAGCGCCAGCACAAAAAGGCCTGCGACGGTATAAATGCTTATGACGGAAAAGCCTTTTCGGGAATCGATATCCCTGAAGGCAATTTTTGCGGCGATAGTGTACATAGCCCAGCCGAAAGCCGCCGAAAGAGCAAGAACTATACCCGTTATTGTTTTTGTTGTTGCGAAATCTCTCTTAAATACAATTACCCCTATGACCCCGATTGCAGAGAGGACTATCCCGGACCAGAAGCGGCTGCTTTTGACTAATGGTCTTTCTTCCGGAAAGAAAATGAGGGAAAATCCGGCTATCCAGATAATAAATGATTTTGCCAGCAGGCTCATAAAAGCGGGGTTTATATAATAAAAAGACGCTGCCCATAGACTTTGCATAAAGATGTTGACCGCAGCGGGCCAAATTGCCCTTTGCCAGATTCGCCTTTCAAAACGTCCTTTTTTAACAGTAAACAGCAGCCACGGCAGCCAGATCAGCGAGGCCACGAGGTATCGGAGGAGGTTTTGAGTCCATAAATCGATATAACCGGTGAGCAGTTTTATAAAAATCGGGCCTATAGAGAAGCATATAACCGTGCCAATACAGGACATAGTAGCGGCGGTATCAATTTTTCGAGTATTTATGTTTTCCATTTATTACACAGAACCTTCTTTGTAATTGTCTGAGTCGTGAGCAAGGAATCTTTGCATAAAAAGCGCATAAATACAAATAAAAAAGCAGTTGGGTGAAACAATAACTGATTTAAGTTGCGGCTGAAACTGATTTTGTAATATGGCTGATAGTGTTATTTGCGGCGCAATTTGACTTCGAGATATTTAACGCCCCATTCTCGTGCGGTTTTATGGGAGTCGAAGAATATGTCGAGGCGGTTGCCACGTATTACTCTGCCCCTGTCGAGGACTTTTACGGGGTTGTCATTATTGTAGCCGGGAACAATTATTTCTGTGCCGAAGGGGTACATTTTGTCGGCGGCGACAAAGGCGTCGTTGTTCTGTATCTTGTGGCCATTAGCGGTTTTACCATCGGCAAACTTGCCGCAACATCTTTTGCAGCCACAGTATGCAGTGACACGCATCATTACTGTCTCCCATTGGCCGGATGAGTCGGCGATTGAGATTTCATTCGATGGTGACAGGTCGGGGTCAGTAGTGTCGGGTACTGTTGCGCTTAGCAGCGGTATTCGGCTGCCCCTTACATAAGCAATTCCGACAATTAGTGTGATGGCGCAAAGAACGGCAGTTAAGAGAATAACGGCATTAGTAAATCTTTGCTTATAGAATCTGCTGCGATAATTATTAGAAGTAATTTTAGTCAACTTACCCACCCCCAAGTTACGGTTAATGACCAGAGGTCATTGAAATACGATTTCCATTTGATAATCATTTTATCTTATTTCAGGAACAAAATCAAGTTTTAATAAGCTGGGCTTAAAGATTTCGCTCGAAAAACCCTCTACCGGGCCTGAAAACTTATTTTTATTGGGCGTTAGTATATAAAAGGCGGAGAAAAAAAACAAGGAGATAAAAAGAAATTCTGCAAAAAAAAGAGGTCCAAATGCAAAGTCGAGATAAAAAAAGAAAGTATAAATAAAGCTGACATTTATTAGGTTTAAGATGGAGAGGATGGGAGGACTGGGGGCATTTTGCCCGCTTAGAAATTGGGTTTGAATTGGGTTTGAATTGGGTTTGTTTTTGCAGCGTCCGAGGAGATGAAAATTGCCATAATGCTTTATTGTAACTGGGTTTATGCTCATTGGATTATTTGAAAAATTGGGTTTGTTTTGCATAAAAGACTCATAGCCACTAAGGCACTAAGACTCGAAGAAAACAA
>CAZIKS010000068.1:5248-16888 GCA_964539795.1 uncultured Pirellulales bacterium | reverse complement strand
AGTGATTCTTGGTATTCTGGCGGCGATAGTAATCCCGCAGTTTACGAGTGCGAGCACCGAGGCGAAAGAATCGGCTCTGGTCAGCGACCTTCAGTCTATTCGTTCGCAGATTGAGCTGTATAAGATTCACCACAATGATAATCTGCCGGGAGAGGATTTCAGCGGCGATTTTGTAACGGCTATGACGACTAATACCGACCAGGACGGTAACGCCGGCGGCAGGTTCGGACCTTATATGCGGAACATTCCGATTAATCCTTTCAGCACCGCGGAAGCTGGTGAGAACTCTGTCGCAACCGGAACTGCCGTAAAGGATCCAACCGCTGTTGGGGATAACTCGTCCGCCTGGTGGTTTGTGACCGAAGGCGGCGATGCCGGAACGTTCCAAGCTAATGACAATAAGAGCAACGAGCTTGAGGATCCCGCTGTACCGCACACTGCTTATTAATTTGGGTGGAAATAATGCCGAAATTTTAAGAACGGCAGAGATTAAGAATAAACGGGCTGACCGAGCTGAGGCAGTAGCCGAAAGCCGGTCAGCCCTTTTGATTGATTATTTATATATTGAGCAATGAGTAAAATAGTGAATAAAAAACGTAAGGGTTTTTCGCTGGCAGAGGCGATGATGGCAACTGTTGTTCTTGGGATTGCTGCGGCTGGTGTACTTTTGCCTTTTACTACGGGCGCCAAGGTGCGGAGCGAAGGTACACGGCTGACATTAGCAGCGAAGGTGGCCGGTGATTTGATGGAGGAGGTTGTAAATACGCCTTTTGGCCAGATAATCGCAAACTACAATTACTCCGAAGCAGAGGGACAAATAAAGGATGCAAGTGGAGTGGTGTTCGGCGATTCAAATTATTCCAGATTCAGCAGGGAAGTGAGCAGCGAGCTGATATATGTCGCCCAGCAGGACGGGACGAAGGCCCCTAATTTTATCAAGGTGACGGTTCGCGTTTATTATGACGGGGTGGAGACTGCAATTATAAACCGGCTTATAAGTAATTAGCGGTAAATTGACCTGGTTAACAGGTGGGTAGAGTTTTATGCAGGATATACAAGACAAAAGCGGGTTTACCCTGGTAGAGCTGTTAGTGGCGCTGATGGTTATGAGCATTGTGCTGGCTGCGGTGGCGACACTTGCATTTGCTATGGGTTCAGCGAATGACGCCAGCGACGATACGAGCCAAAAACAGGCCCAGGTTCGCTATGCGACGCTTAAGCTTTCCGACCTGATAAGAAGCTGTAAGCTTATATGCGGCGCTGCTGACAATGATTTGGCTATCTGGAGGGCCGACGACAATGACGATGGGCAGATTAATCCGAGCGAGCTGGTTTATTTAGAGGCTGGTCAGGACAGAAATTACCTACGATTGCTGGATTTTCCATCTGCGTGGAGTTGGCCGGTACTGTTGAGCAGTATTCAAAGCGGGACGGCCAAGGAAGAGCTGAAACTTATTTTCGAGGAGAGGCAGACCGTGGTTTTGGCGGAATGCAGCAATGTTGAATTTCGTCTGGATAGCGCTGCGCCACAGAGCAGGTTTGTGAGCATTTTATTCGATGTAACTGAAAATGAGGCAGAACATCAGTACCAGATAAATGCCGCTGTCCGCGGGTGGGCGGGACATCTACTCGGTGCGGACGGGGACAGTATTGTTAGTGATGACGATTAACTATGAACAATAAAAAAGATACAATCAATAGAAAGGGAGCGGCGCTGCTTGTTGTTCTGTTTATCGTTATGACAATAACGATTCTGTCTTTAGGTTTTTTGTCTCGAAGCGATGTCGAGCTGACCTGCGGGGCGAATATGCTGCTTCGAACACAGACGGATTATCTGGCTGAATCCGGTCTGGAGCACGCCAAGGGATTGATACTCAATCCACAGGACGTCGGTTCGGAATACTGGACGGGGGCAACGGGCCAGCAAATAGTCAGCGGGGACGATTATTACGATGTTACAATTGTCCGCGACGACTCGGACCCGACAGATAGCTGCAGTTATATTATAGACTGCAATTCATACAGACTAAGAGGCGGGGAACGAGTCGGCCGCAGCAGCCTGACGGCCAGGCTGAGGCTTGACCCATGTATAGCATTATGGAGTGGATTAGACACTTTGGTTTCGAGTAATGACACAGTCAACGGCGATGCTTATTGTGACGGTACATTAACAAATAATGGTGTATTTAACGGCGATGTGTTCGCTAATAAGTTAAGGGGAACTATATCCGGGCAGCTAAAAACGTTAGGGGATTTATCACTTGCTTGGCCCGGTGTTACGGTTGCGGACTTTACATCGTATTACTCGGTTCAAACAATAGGCGACAATCTCAGCGGTGCGACGTTTGGTCCGTATGACCCTGTTAAAGTGTGTTATCACGGCAGCGGTGATGTTGAGATGGCTGGGAATGTCCAAATTGAGGGTATGCTGGTGGTTGATGGTGATTTGACAGTATGTGGAAATGGAAACGTTATCACAGCGGCAAAGAACCTTCCGGCGGTTTTGGTTACCGGCGATATGATAATAGAAGGCGGCGGCGGATTAAATGTTAATGGTCTTGCCGTTGTTAACGGGCAGGTTCAAATTAATGCCGGTGCCGTCGGTATGAACATACTCGGCGGACTGTTTACAGGAAACGGCATCGTGGAAGCAACGGCGGACTCTACCGGCAACGGTAATAATGGCAGGGTGTTTGACGAACCGGGCTGGTATCCCAGCGGTGGTCAGATAGGCGGCGCTGTTGCGTTTGACGGAGTTGATGACAGGATAGAAGAGCCTGGTGCCGGCGGCTATCTGAATGGTTTGTCCGCTGTGACGGTGACAGTCTGGGTGAAATCGGACGTGACAAATGATGACCGGGGTATTTTTTACGGGCGTGAGCCGACGAGTACCGATGATGTTTTGGGTATGCGCTATGACAAATACGGCGCTTCCGGCGGCGGTTCAAAAGTCATCAAGGCTTCAATTCGAACGACTTCGGGCAATACCCAAATCGAAAGTACATCGTATGTCCAAACAACGGCCTGGCAACACCTTGCACTGGTTTGGGAAAGCGGCTCGAGCCTTAAACTTTATATCAACGGACAGCTTAATCTGCTAAGTTACGACGCCGGGCCCTTATTGGGCACCGTCAGCGGGATTGAGAAGATGATGCTCGGCAGGGGCAGTAAAGACAAATACTGGGACGGACTGGTTGATGACTTCCGCATATATAACCGTGCGCTTGAGGCAAATGAAATAAGTAATATTTATCAGCATATTGATGTTTCAGGGGGCCTGCTGCTGCACTGGGAACTTGACGAAGACGGCGGCAGTAATAATGTGATAAGCGCTTCGCCGGAAAAAGCAGCAATTCTGGTTTGGGAGTCAGGCGTTGTACGGAAGTGGGCACCGGCAGCGGGCGCGTTTTTTAGAAGTATCGAAAGAAGGTAATCGGGCGTGAACGAATCTGCGATGTATAGCGAATTTCGATTCGGACTATGAATTATCGAGGGCCAGTGCTTATCGGCCTTTATACATACTAAAAAGAAAATTTCTGAATACTCCAACAGTGATAACCGCATATTCGGTACGGGCTGACATCAGGATGTTTCTATTATTTTGAATAAGATAGTTTGACGGTTGTACCGGTTTTACCGATGGTGACTGCAAAAGGTATGAGATTTGACAGTTATAGGGTTTTGGTGAACAGGTTGTTATCAGGCAGTTTAGGTGGTTTTGTTCGGGTTATGAGATGTGTTGGGTTTATTTGGTGTAGTGGTGTTGTATCGGGGCGGATTTTGAATGTAAAGACGAGTTTCGAAGAGGACGAAAAAACAGAGTAAGCAGTGTCATAATTCGTCCGTACAGATATGAAAGGGTGGTGAAGATGCCGGTTTTAAGAGGTTATTTTTGGGGGATTTGCTGCGGCCGAGGCCGGAAAGGCAGATACGTTTTGCCGGCTTCAGGGGGCGGTTTTAGTCTGTTAGAGATTATAATTACGGCAGTGATACTTTGCATAGCCGGGGTGATGATAATCCCGATGATGAGTTCGGCGTCCAGTACGCAGATTCGTTCAGCGTCCAACATGGTTGCAGCGGATTTGGAATACGCCAAAAGTATGGCAATCACCAGAGGGCGGGATTTTTCGGTGGTTTTTAACGCGGCAACAGAAAGTTACCAGATACAAGATGAGGACGGTGTGATAATACCTCATCCTGTGAAAAAGGGATTCGATTACGAGGTGAATTTCAGTAATGACAGCAGGCTGAATAAAGTTGATGTAGATAATGTGAATTTTAACTCGACCAGTACAGTTACATTTGATTATCTTGGAACACCGGACAACGGAGGTGACATCACACTTGAGGCAGATGGTGTTATCGTAACGATAACGGTTGAGCCTGTTACAGGTTTTGTCACGATTTCAGAGTGACGGCAGGGGAATATTGAATGATAAGCTGGAATTTGAAAAGCCGAAGTCAGCAACCGATAGGATTGGACATAGGTTACAATTGTATCAAGATGATTCAACTATCGGTGAACGCCGGACAGATAAGCGTTATCGCCGCGGATAAAGTCCACATTGACCCAAACATAAACGGTGATGCGCAGGAAAGAAGGAATTTTGTTGTTTCAGCAACAAAACAGATGCTGACGGAGGGTAACTTTCGCGGTCGAAATGTTATTTCGTGTCTGCCCAACGACGAATTGAGAATAACAAGCCTTCGATTGGCTGAGACGGAGATGCATGAAGAAATCGAGCAGGCTTTGAAAAAGGAAGCAGCTCAACGTTTCGGATTAGACGTCGAGAAGAACGTAATTAACTATGTTCCCGCCGGCAGTGTCAGGCAGGGTGATGTGACTAAAAATGAGCTTATATTGTTCGCGACAGATAGTGAAGCGATAAACAAACACATTGCAATGCTCGATGAAATCGGTTTGAAGCCATCAGCGATAGATACAGTTCCGTGTGCCTTATTCAGGGTTTTTGAGAGGTCTTTGAAGCGTCAGGAGGACAAGGAACGTACGGTTGTTTTTATTGATGTTGGCGGGCGGTTTACCACGGTAGTTTTCGGTCGCGGATGTGAAATAAGTTTCGTCAAACAGATACCGATTGGCGGAGAGAAATTTAACCGACAAATCGCAACGAAGCTTGGGATTAGTACGGCTGAAGCACAGAGGTTGCGAGATACTCTTCGAAAGGAAAAGTCTGTAAACAGCCGCAAGGAATTTGGTTCGGCCGGTCAGGACCTGAACGGACAAAGCAGCCTGGATGTATCGACACGACAGGTGATGGTTGACGCGGTCGGGGCGGTGGCGGAAGAGCTGGCCAGAGAGATATCATTGTGCTTTAGATACTACACAGTGACATTCAGGGGAAAGCGCGTCGAGCGTGCGATTATTGCCGGCGGAGGGGCGTATGAGAATATTCTGCTTACCGTTTTGAAACGGCACCTGACGGTTGAGATTGAGATGGCGCGGCCTTTCCATGGTATTGATATGGTTAACATAAATTTTGACAGCGACCGGCGAGGCCTGCTGTGTGAGTGGGCGGTAGCATTGGGAATTGGTCTTAAAGGCTGGAATAATAATTAAAGATTGGTTGAAGCAATAGCCATGAAAGAATTTGATTTTCTTCCAGAATGGTATAAGGGCGGCAGACGACGGCAGATTAGTTGGCGTGCTCAATATGTCGCTTTGGCCGGTATGTTTGTTGTGATGGTAGTGTGGAATTTTATCGCCAGCCATTCGGTTTCAAAAGCCACTGCGCAACTTGCTGAAATGACGTTGAAACAGACCGAAGCGAAAAGCTCATCATCGGAGTTCGACAGTATTAAAAGCCAGGCTGAACAGATTCGTGTAAAAACGAATATCCTGAAAGAAATCGACTCCAAAATTGATGTTGCAAGCGTTTTGGGAGAGTTGAGTTTTTTGATTGACAAGAAAATAGCGCTTAGAGGAGTGGATTTCAAAGCCGAGAGGTTTGGTGATGTTCAAGGCGGGGCAACAGGGCGAGGCTCGATGGTCAGAGCGGCAGTGAGCAGTTACGGCAGAAAGCAGACACTATTTTTTGGTGACGTCAGATTCAAGGTGATTATAAACGGTATTGCGGCCGATGCAAGCGAAGTGGCGGAGTTGGTGTGCAAGTTGGAAGATTCGCCATATTTCCGGCAGGTTTACCCATCGTTTTCCCGAAATACCGAAGTTAAAACGACAGGCGGGCCGGTTGCAGAAAGTTATAAGGTCAGCGAGTTTGAAATAGTCTGCTATCTGGCAAATTATCATGAAGGGCAAAAAACGTGAGGTTTAACCGGAGAGAAAACTGAGAGTGCAGAGAAGAAATTTGAAATTAACAACTCTGCAACGAGAAGAAAGAAAGTAAAAATGCCGTTTCGAGAAAGACAACAGATATTGATTTTTGTTACGGCCGGAGTGATGGTGGCCGGGTTTGTGCTGTTTCGTTATCTGCCTTTACGAAAAAAAATGAAAGCAGTGGAAAAAACACGAGCCTCACAGGCATTGGTTATCACTAAAGATATGGCGAAGAACGAAAAATTGCCTGCGCTTAGAGAGGAATTTGAGCAACTTCAAAGTGAAGTTAGCAACTACGAGCGTCAAATACCTGCCGACCGGGAACTTGGCACGTTTTTGCACAAAATTGCTGATTTGATGAACGGTCATAATCTCAAAGGGCAGTTTATTGAGCCGGGCGAGGAAATAGAGGGTGAAGAACTGAACTATATACCGGTAAATATGAAGTGCAAAGGTCGATTAAAACAGATATTCGAATTTTATAAGTCGCTTCAGAGCTTAGAGAGACTTGTACGTATCGAGGAGGTGAAACTTTTGAATGAAAATAATTTCAGCGGTGAGGTAAATATGCAGACACAGGCGGTTGTTTATTACAGACCGCAGAGTATCGAGGGATAAAAAGATATGAAGAAAAATATAATAGACAACGGCGGCGGAGCCAACAGGCTTCTGGTGCAATTGACGGCTGATAAGAAGAAGGCTGTTATTGCATTTGTCCTGATATCGGTGATGGTCTTTATGTGGGCCAAAGTACTCGGAGGTACAAGTCCCCAAGCCGCTAAAGCGACGCCAAAAGCGCAAAAGACCGGCTTAGAGCAGTCGGATTCGGAATCAAACATAAGTTTTGTAGAGCTGCTGAAAGTCAAAGGCCGAAATGACGTACTTGCCAGAGACTTTTTTGCCGTAGGCAGTTGGAAAGACTTTACCGCAGAAGGCAGCGGAGAAGTAAACATTGTGTCAATTGATGGTAGTGAAGAAGTAGTGAGAGAAGTTGCAGAGAAATTAAAGCTGGAGGCAATAGTATTCGGTGCAAATCCCCAAGCATTTATCAATGATAAGCAGCTGGCAGTCGGGAGCAGACTGAACGTTGTCGATGGCGTGAATAAGTATGAATTTGAAGTAACTGGAATTGAAGAAAAAACGGTGCGTGTAAAATGTGGCGAAGTAGAAATAGCATTGAAACTGGCAGAAATTCAGTAATTCAGTAACCTAAAGGAGGTAAATTATGTATCAGAATAGTTTAAGCAGTGTTAACAGAATCGGAAGAAAATTGTTTGTGTGGTCTTTTGTACTGGTAGTTCTATTTTTGTTTGTGGCCGGCAGAGGTATTGCGGCCAGTGACAATGAGTCGGGCCAGGAGGTTTTTGGTGCAGTGGAATTTTCAGCAGACGGCAGGATTCCGGTGATTAATTTTATGAAGGATGCGGGAATCCGAAAGGCGCTTGGTGTTTTGGCCGCCACTTGCGACAGAAACATTGTTCCGACACCCGGTATTGACGGTGAACTGGCTTTTACACGACTGAGGGATGTAACCTTCGAGGAAGCGATGGACGCCATTTTGGGGTCTAACTTCAAGTATGAGCAAAAAGGCAACCTGATTAAAGTCTATACCGCGGAGGAGTATCAAAAGATAAAGCAAGACAAGGACCGGATGCTTCATCGCGTTTTTACGCTGTATTACATCAGTGCAGAGGAGGTGGTCAAGCTTATCCAGCCGGTATTGAGTGCTTCGGCCATCTTGCAGGGCAGCACCATCACCGAGGCAGGCATATCTGCAGGTAAAGACGGTGTGGCGGCAAAAGTCGGCGGTGACAGTATGGCATTGCACGACACTATTGTTATTCATGACTATCCTGAAAACCTTGACAAAGCGGCAAAGGTAATAGCTAATCTTGATGTCAGGCCTCAACAGGTTTTGATTGAGGCGACTATTTTAAGTGCTACTTTGAGCGAAGGAATGGAATTTGGGATTGACTGGAATTTGCTCGGTGGCGTCAGTTTGGACGGTGACCCGGCAACGCAGGATTACGTCAGCCCCGGCGGTACAACCGATATAGTTGATAGAGGTGATGAGGCAACTAGGTCTATCACCCAAATAGCTGTTGGAGATTTCTCGGGAACGGCAATGGAGAGTTTTGGCTTTGCCAAATTAGCACTCAGTGGTTTAAGAATTGGTATAACCAGTGGTGACTTGTCAGGATTCATAGCTGCGCAGGAATCCGTTACCGACATCACGGTTCTTGCCAATCCCAAGATTCTTGCTTTGAACAAACAGGTTGGAACGATACTTATAGGTCAACAGCTCGGGTACAGAGACAGAACCAGCATTGATGCCAGCGGGCAGGCCACTGTCGGAGAGGTTAGCTTCCTCGAGACGGGAACGAAGCTGTCGTTCAGGCCTTACATAGGTAATGATGGTTACATCCGTATGGACATCTACCCTCAGGACAGTTCCGGTCAAGTTAACGTCGAAGGTATTCCGACTAAAACTACGGCAGAACTTAGCACCAATATTATGGTTAAAGACGGCGAGACGATAGTCATCGGCGGTTTGTTCAGAGATGCCGTAACGACTACAAGGACACAGGTTCCACTGCTCGGCGACCTGCCTCTTATCGGGGCGGCTTTCAGAGGTACTACCGACAGCAGTGTTCGACAGGAAGTCATCGTGATGCTTACGCCCCATATCATAGAAAGTGGTATAGAAGCCGACAGCAGCGAAAGAGCCGAAGATATCGGCCGAAAGAGCTTTGGCGCTAAGGAAGGACTTCAGTGGATAGGCAGAGCAAGGCTGGTGGAAGACCGTTATGCCAAGGCTGCACAGTACTATCTTGAAGGTGATACTGAATCGGCACTGAAAGAGTTGAAAACAGTGCTTGAGCTGCGTCCTACTTACCTTGAGGCGATTAGGCTCAAAGAAAGGATAATCAGTGAAACCGAACCTGAGCAGGCTGCGATGATGGAAAGGAATGTGCTGGCGGATGTCGAAAAGGAAGCTACCGACAAGTGGCTTAGAAGATAAGAAGTTTTTAAGATGAAGAAATTGGGAAGAAACTTATATTCGGTCCCGATTGTATTAGTCGGGATGGCAGTTGTGGCAGGGAGCCTGTTTTTGACGGGCCTGGCCGAATGGCGAGGTTCTGATGCGGGAGCGTGGCGCTTGATTGTATCTGCCTGCTGCGCTGCCGGGGCTGTGGGCGTGATTTTGCTCGGATGGTTCTTTTTGAAACTGTTCGGGGAAATCACGTCCATAGCCAGTTTTCTCAGAAAAAACAAATCCTCTCTTATCGAACCGGGCGGCAGTAAAGTGTTGAAAGAATTACGCGAGGCGATTAACGACCGGTTTTCGGGTAACAGTAGCTATATAGGAGAACTTGAAAAACAGGTTAAGGATTTGCAGATTAAGATTCAACTTTTACGGAGGCAAAAGAAAAACACTGAAGCGATTATATACAGCATTCATGACTCTGTTATAGTTGTTGACGAATCCGAGAAACTGCTGATGGCAAACGAGGCGGCCGGGGAGCTTTTCGGCTTTGATTTTAAGAATTCACAGTATAAGTCGATAGTTGAGTTGATAGAGAACAACGAGAACGGATTTGCGGAGTTTTTGGCCCATTGCAGACAGAGTAAGGCCCGTGCAACGAGGCGGGAAATTGAATTTATACAAAACAAAGAGCCGAAAACCTTCGATTGTATTGTCTCCTGCGTTTACGACGAAACCGAAGATAAAAAGAAACAGGTATGCGGGGTCGTAGCGGTTCTGCATGATATTACGCGCGAGAAAGAAATATCCCAGATGAAGAACGATTTCGTAAGCCATGTTTCTCATGAATTAAAAACTCCGCTTGCCTCTATTGCAGCTTATTCGGAGATGCTCTGTGACGGGGAAGCCGACGATGAAGAGACAAGAAAAGAATTTTATTCGGTTATTCAAACCCAGGCAACGAGACTGAATCGACTGATTGAAGACATCCTGAATACTTCACGTATCGAATCAGGTTTGATAAAGGTGGAAAAGAAACCAGTGAGTCTTGCAATATTAATTGAAGAGCAGCTTCAAATGATAAAAAGCTACGCCGAAGAGAAGGACATCAAGATTACAGGGCCAAAGTCCAAAGACATGATTGTTTTCGGGCAGGTGTATGTTGACAAGGATATGATTTCACAGGTTATTGTTAACCTTCTTAGCAATGCCGTTAAGTATACTCCTTCAGGGGGTTCGGTGAAAATCGAAACCGATGTTGACGAACTCAAAGGCCTGGTGCGAGTGAGTGTAACCGACACGGGTGTGGGAATCCCTGAGGACGATGTCGGACGTGTATTTGACAAGTTCTACAGGGTCGGTAAGAATAAAAGTCAGGCAAAGGGGACAGGGCTTGGCCTTAACCTTGTCAAACAAATAGTGGAAAAGGTTCATGGCGGCAGGGTTTTTGTTACGAGCCGGGTCGGTGAAGGCAGCACATTCGGATTTGAGCTGCCGCTGGCAACAGAAGTGGTAGAAAGCGGCGCGTGACCACAGGTGACATAGTAAATGTTAGTTAGGCGCGCTGATTTTTTATGGAGGCAGAGTAATGGCAGAAAAAAAAGTATTAGTCGTGGACGACGAGATACATATTGTTCACGTGGTGGCGATAAAGCTTCGTAATAATGGTTTCACTGTTATAACGGCTGAAAACGGCGCTCAAGCCTTTGAGCGCGCCTGTGAGGACAAGCCCGACATAATCGTCACGGACTGTCAGATGCCGGTTATGACGGGCCTTGAGCTTATCGAGAAGCTCAGGAAAAACGAAGGTACAAAAGAAATACCGGTGATTATGCTGACCGCGAGAAGTTTTACTATTGAGCAGGAACAAAAAGAGCAACTTCAGATATCCGAGTGTCTTAGCAAGCCGTTCAGTCCCAAAGAGTTGTTAAGAAGCATCGAGGATATTTTGTATGATAAGGCAATGGCTAATTAAGGGCTGATTGTTGAAAGGAAATCATGCTGACAACGACAGAGAAGAGTTTGAGCCCGTCACAACTTGAGCAGCTGGAAAAATTCGGGCAGAGAGTGAACAAGTTCGGCATTAATTTTGCGGTTTGCAGTTCGGACGGCAAATTTGTTCTGCTTTGTGAAGGCGGTGGCTTCAAAAGTGATGAGAAGCTAATAGTCGAGAATTGTTTATCGGCTATTAAAGGCAGCGGTGAGTGCAAAAAACACGAGGGGAGTCAATTATCAACAATAGACAATCACATTCTGGTTACTGTTTTGAATTCCGGTCCGGATGAGCCTGGATTTGCAGCCCTGCTTGATTTGAGCGGGATGTCAGGAGTAGATTCGAGCCGAGCCAACAGTGAATATC
>CAZIKS010000068.1:0-5238 GCA_964539795.1 uncultured Pirellulales bacterium | reverse complement strand
CGGGCCAGATGCTGGAGCTTTTGACGGAGGAATTTCAATTTAACGCCAAAGCTGAAAAAGAAATTGAGATAGTAAGCACCGAGCTGGCGCAGGTTTATGAAGAATTAGTGTTGCTTCACAAGCTCAGCACAAATATGAAGGTCAACACTTCCGACGCCAACTTTCTGCAAATGGCCTGTGACAGCCTGACCGAGATTGTCAGTGTGGAGGGTATCGCAATACTCCTGGAAAAGACGGTTGAGGATAAAAAACAGCTTGTGCTGGCGGCTGGCTCCGGACTGATAGATGTAGATTATTATATGGCGGATACCCTGAACAGTCGTTTAGAGGAGGAATTAAAGCAGGGTAAAGAGGCGCTGCTTGACAGCGAAGTGGATTCACCCTTCCGATATAACTGGGCGGAAAACATAAGAAATATTATTGTCGTGCCTTTGTTCTGCAAAGACAAAAACAGTAACAATTCCGAGGAGAAGGTACAAAACGGCAGGGGCGTGATAGGAATAATGGTCGCTATAAACAGGATCGACAAGTCGGACTTCGACAGTACCGACATAAAGTTGTTTAATTCAGTTGCGAACGGCTGTGCGGTTTTTATTGAAAACGGCAGGCTTTTCAAAGACCTCAAGGAATTATTTATAGGTTCGTTAAAAGCCCTGACAAACAGTATTGACGCAAAGGACCAATATACCCACGGGCATTCTGAAAGGGTTGCGTTTATTTCGCGATGGATTGCAGAGAGACTTGCGGAGAAAACGCCGCTGGAAGACGAGCAGATACACAAGATTTACCTGGCGGGGCTTCTTCACGATATAGGAAAAGTGGGAATAGACGAAGCGGTTTTGCGAAAGAAAGGGCGGTTAACCGAAGAAGAATTCAACCGTATTAGGACACATTCGGCGATAGGTGCCGGTATCTTAAGCGCGATAAAACAGATGCAGGATATTGTTCCGGGTGTGTTGAGTCATCACGAGCGAATTGACGGGAAAGGTTATCCGAACGGCTTAGTCGATAAACAAATATCGCTGATAGGTAAGATTGTGGGTTTGGCCGACAGCTTCGATGCGATGACATCAAAACGCACTTACAGGGATGCGATGACGGTGGAACAGGCACTGGCGGAAGTAGAGAAGGGATTGGGCACTCAGTTCGACGAGCAGGTAGGCAGGGTATTTCTCGACAGCGATGTCTATCGTCTCTGGGATATTATACAGGATGGATTCAGCGAAACTTACGGAATGAGCAATTTTTCAGAATACGGCACTATCGCCATCGGGACATTAATAAAATGAAGATTAAGACACAGGATTACAATGAAGTTACGGTTGTCGCCCTGCAGGGCGAACTGGATGGTGATGTTACAGAGAAGTTAAGAAAAAACATTACCGATATAGTCGCCAGAAATAAATCGGGCATTGTACTCGATATGAGCGAAGTTGGTTTTATTGACAGCAAAGGATTGGAAGAGATGCTCTGGGTTCGGGACTACAGCAGCCAGAACAACTGTGAGCTTAGACTGGCGGGCCTGGATGAAAACTGTGCTAAAATCCTGGAACTGACCCGGCTTGAAAATGAATTTGACCGCTACAGTGAGCTTGCCGAGGCAGTGAAGAGCTTCGCATAGCAGGCGAAAGCGGGGAAGAGTTATGAGTCGATTAACGGTGGAAAACAAGACGCAGCTTGGACAGTTGCTTTTGAGCCGGGGCACTGTTACCCCTGCACAGATTGAAAAAGCCCTGTCCGAGCAAAAAGACAAGGGACATCGCAAGCTTCTCGGCGAGCTTCTTGTCGAGATGGGCTACTGTACGGAAAACCAGATAGCCTCGGCTCTTGCCGAAGCATACAGCGTTCCCTATGCCCAGGTTAATCCTAAAATATGCGACGCAAAGACACTTGAGATTCTTCCGAGAGAATTCCTCGAGGAGCATATCGTCCTGCCGCTGTTCAAGGTTTATGATGTACTGACGGTGGCGGTAAGCGAGCCGACAAATGTCTTTTTAATCGACGAGATAGAACACATAAGCGGCTGCAAGGTCCAGATAGTCTGTGCAACAACCAAGGACATCAAGGCCACATTACAAACCTATTTGCCGGCGGTCAATGTCTTTGTCATTGACGATATTATCGATGACGAGGGCCTCGAAGATTTTTCTTTGATAGAAAATATCGCACAGGACATAACCAATCTTGAAGAGATAGCTGGGCAATCACCGGTTGTGAAGCTGGTCAATTATCTGATTTATAACGCCGTTCGGGAAAATGCCAGCGACATTCATATCGAGGCTGACGACAAAAAGCTTCGTGTCAGATATAGAGTCGACGGCAGGCTTTACGAAAAGATGCATCCCCCCTATCAGATGCATTCGGCGGTTGTCTCACGCATCAAGATAATGGCGGAATTAGACATCGCTCAGCGGCGTCTGCCGCAGGACGGCGGGATTCATGTTCTGTTGGAAGGAAAACCCATCGATTTGCGAGTATCGACCATGCCAAGCAACTTCGGGGAAAAAGCGGTAATCAGGATTATTAACGCCCAGAAGATTCTTTTCAACTTTGAGTCGCTCGGATTTACTGTTGAGAACCTGCGGAAGTTTAGAGAAGTCATACAATCTCCCAATGGCATGGTCCTTGTGACAGGCCCGACCGGTTCAGGTAAAAATACGACACTTTATGCAGCCCTTACGGAACTGAATACCGAAGAGGTCAATATATGTACGGTTGAAGACCCGATAGAGTGCAACATAGCAGGTATAAACCAGTTCCAGGTTAATCAGACGGCGGGGTTTCAGTTTTCAACGGCACTAAGAAGTTTGCTGAGACAAGACCCGGATATAATAATGGTCGGCGAGATTCGGGATGAGGACACGGCCGACATTGCGGTGCAGGCGGCTCTGACGGGACACTTGATTTTCTCAACCCTGCATACAAATGACGCTATTGGAGCAGTGACGCGTCTTCTGGACCTCGGTGTCGCGCCTTATCTCGTCGGTGCCTCATTGATAGGTGTTCTGGCCCAGCGACTTGTGCGAAAGATATGTCCGAACTGCAAGAGCGAATATGACCCGCTGGCCGGTATAAAAAAGGTAGTTGAAAAATTGAACATAGAGATTCCAAAATACTACCGCGGCGTCGGATGTAAAAAATGCCGCAATACAGGCTATGTGGGGCGAATTGCTATTCACGAACTTTTTGTGCCCGGTAAAGAAATTACAGAAATGTTTGACGACAGGGTGGATTTGAAAAAACTCAGAGAAACGGCGCTTAAGAGTGGGATGACTACTCTGCGGCTCGATGGGCTTGAAAAGGTAAAAGCGGAAATCGTCTCAGTAGAAGAAGTATTGAGGATGACTGAGTCGATAGAAAATTGAGCAGGTAATTAAATGGCTGTACAGGGAACAAAAATAGCAGAAAACCCCGGCTCTGTGAATCAGGCTGACGGGGCGACCTTTGCGGAGCAGGCTGTGCCAAAACAATGGTTCGGCGGCGAACTATCCCGGCAAAACCTGACGGCAAACAAACTCCATACGGCAAAGGTCAGGCAAGCCGAACTGATACTATTTACGACACAGTTGTCGGTGATGCTCGATAGCGGTGTGGTACTCAGCGATGCCCTCGATGCTATTGCCGAACAAGCCGAACACGGCGCCTTTAGAATGATAATTATGGATATTTCCCGGAAAGTCAAGGGTGGGGATAATTTTTCAAAGGTGCTATCGGTTTATCCGAAAGTTTTCGGTTCGATGTTTATCAGTATGGTCGAGGCTTCGGAAGCTTCCGGCAAAATGTCTGAAATGCTCAGCGTTCTCAGCGGATATCTGAATTTTGAAGCTGAGACCCGTAAACGCGTCAAGGGAGCATTGACATATCCGATTATAATGGCACTGATGGCTGTGGCGGCGACCGGAACACTTATGTTCTTCGTTCTGCCGAGATTTATGGGTATTTATGAATCCAGGGGAACTGCCCTGCCGAAGCTTACACAGCTCTTGGTCGGCTTTAGTAAGATACTGGGTGATTTGCAGATAATGACGACCATCCTGACAATATTGGTTCTGGCGTCGATTGGCTTTTATTACTGGGCCGGTACCGTCGGCGGGCGGCGAATAATCGATTTTATAAAAATACGCACTCCCGTCCTGGGCACGATGTTTGTGGATATGATAGTGACACGCAGTATGCGAATTATGTCAACTATGGTCAATACCGGCGTCAGCCTTCTCGACTCGATAGAAGTCATCCGCGGCGCATCGGATAATTACTATTTCCAGCGTTTGTGGGCCGGGGCCGACAAGAAAATTCGTGACGGTTACCAATTGTCAGAGTCGATAATAATTGCTCAGGGAAGAGAGGGGACACAAACCGAATTAATCGAACAGGGTATCATCCAGATGCTTCGAGCGGGCGAAAAAGGCGGCAAACTCGGGGAGGTCTGTGACAAGATATCGACTTTTTATGAAAAAAAGCTCGAAGCTTCCATTAAGCACGTTACCGCCCTTATTGAGCCGATAATGATAGCGGTTTTGGGCGCCGTCATCGGAACAATTGCGATAGCTCTTCTGCTGCCTGTTTTCAGGATTTCGACAGTCATCGCTCATTAATGCTTAGGAGCAGGCGATTTTTACATCCTATCCCGGCGGGATTTTTAAAACCTTCTGCTGTCAGTAAATTTTTTGTTAGTTCACCTCTTAAAAAACTATAGGGTCTTTATGGCATAGTTGCTGACCTGAACAGGAACTCTCTTCGGGGTTCATACCCGGCTTTGGCTCTGTAAATCTTACCCAGAGGGTTTATCCCCAAAACATGCCTTTCCACGCCGGCAACATCGTATTCAGGAAGACGGCCGTAAACCTCCCGGTAAGCATCCTCCTGACGCCAACTATAAGATTGGTCAGGGGGATAGGGATGACCGGATTCCTGAGGAAATCGAGTGAAGTCTGTCCTGGTGTATATATAAACTTCTCCGCCGTGCTCATCGCTGACGATTTGCGTTGGAGTGCCTCTGAGAGCAACTAATGTCATTTTATCCAAACCAAGCCAGCGTTTTTCAAACTGTTCGGCGCCGTTACAGGCGAGAAAGAACAAAAATATAATTAAGATTGTTAATTTCTTCATTTTTTACTCCCAAAGCTTTGTTGCAGACTCGCCCTGTTGAAACCCATGGACTTATTTTAACATAAATCAGCCGGTAGGCAATGTCGTTGAATCCCAAAAGCCGAAATTTAGCAGGTTTGAGATGGAGGG
>CAZIKS010000067.1:2203-17223 GCA_964539795.1 uncultured Pirellulales bacterium | reverse complement strand
ATGATTATCCGTCGTTGAAGCGAGGATTGATAAAAGGTATTGAGGCCGGTGTTATAGAAGTCCAAAGTCACGGCCTGACTCACATGCAGCCGGATTTGTGGTCCAAGCCCGGGCCGTGGTACGGTTCTGCTCTTGATGAACAAAGGGCCGAGGTCGGCTGGTACCAGGAATTTGGAGATTCCCGAAGGGGCAAGGAGATTGGCGCTGCCGAGGGCTTATGGCGGCTGAAAACAAGTATAAGCTGGATGAAATATCATTTTGGAATAACACCGTTATCAATCACGCCGGGCGGAGGCGAGATATCAGCCTCCTATCCAAACAATACCTATCGTCTTGCAGCTCTTGCGGGGTACGGCTGGGGAGGAAACAGGGGCGGTTACCTTGGGCCGGATTTAGCCTTTAGCGGCTGGGATTTCTTCGGAACTATGGAATGTCCGCTCAATGGGCGAGCACAGCCGGACGGGCACGATAAGGGAATAGCTGAGTACCCTGAAAAATTCCTGGAGACTTTTGAAAAATATCCGAATGTGGAGTGGATGGGAACTAATGAATATACTGGCTATATCCACACCGAGATTTCGAGGACTTCGGAAAAGAGTCTTGAGCTTCGGTTAAGCTATGACTCGCATTACTGCCGGTATTTTGAGAAAAACAAATCTGAGTGGAATCTTCTGCTTTCCGATTGGCTGGCAAAAGAGATAGGCAGAGCGAATATTAGTGTTGACGACAAAACCGTGATAAATAATACCGACTTCTCGAAGCAGTTAAAGGTTGGTATCCCAGCCGGGCTGGGCACTCACAATATTCAAATCAGGCGGAAATAATCATAACAGGAAACAGAAAAGGTTGAGTTGCAGGGCTTTGGCGGTTTACAGAACAGGGGCTTTTTAATGAAAGACGATTTAGCCAACATTGAAATAAAACCTTACAGAGTGGCATTGGTAATCGGCGATCAATGGGATGACCCGGCCGGTTTTCTTGTTAATGTCCCCAGTATACTGCCGGAGGACCAATACAGCGATTCTTTTGTGAGCAGCGATTTTTCATCCCTGATAATAATGTTCAAAAGCTGGGGCATTCCATTTGACATTATTCGGCTTGACCAGGAATTTATGGACATTAATCGCTTCATCGGACCGGACGGAAAGCCCACCGTGGGGTGCATTATCTGGGACGCCGACCAGAGAAGCCAACTTCAGCCGCAGCGTTACGAGGTGCTGCGCGAGGCGGTAAACGATTACGGCATCAGCCTTATTGCTTTGGCCGACAGAATCGGGGAACCTGTCATTCAGGAACTGCTCAGAATAAAATATGTCGATGATTTGCTGAGTAGTGACAGCCTGGAACATTCAGGCGTTCATTTTATTACAAAAGGTTTGAAAAGCCCGCTGAATTACATCGATGAGTCTGCAACTGCCGGCAAAAGCGCGGAGGTTGAATTAACCGGAGCTGAATCCATAGTCAAACAGGGTAAATACCCGCAGGTGACAGTTCGCCGGCTCGAGTCAGGAGCTAATGCGGTCTGGATAGGCGGTGATATTGAGCGGATGTTTTCCTGTCAGGAAATACGCACTCTTTTTCGCAGGGCGATAACGTGTTGTATCGGGTACAGTCTTTTCAAGACGTGGGAAAATAAAGGCTGGATGATGTTGGATGACCCCGGCGGGGCACAAAACCCTTGGCTGGACCACTGGCATTACCCGACGCTAACCGAGCAGCAGATAGATGAGCACCTGATAAAACCTTTGAAGGAACATAACGCCATTCTTGTAATCAATGTAATACCGGGTTTTGTGAACGACCAGCTGAGGCGGGTCGAACCGTCGTTTAAGAGGAAGTTTACTGATGAGTTCGGGACGTTTCAGGATTATCCTTCGACACTTCTGGGCCTGATAAAGGGTATGAAAACCGGTGTTTTTGAGATATCTTCTCACGGCCTGACGCACATGCAGCCTGATTTGTGGTCGCAGCCCGGGCCGTGGTATGGGGCGGCACTGAATAAAGAGAGGGCGGAAGTTGGATGGTACAGGGAATTCGGGGATGTGCGAAGGGGCAAAGAGATACCTGCCGGCGAGGCCCTTTGGCGTATGAAGACCGGTATAAAATGGCTCGAATATCTTTTCGGCGTAACGCCTTTATCATTCTCACAGGGAGGAGAGGGGCCTTCGATTTCCATTTCATATCCCAACCATACCTATCGTTTGACGGCTTTGGCTGGTTTCGGATGGTATACATGGTCAGGAGGTTACCTGGGGCGTGACCTGGCGGTTAGAGGCTGGGATTTCAGGGGTACGATGGACTGTCCGCTGTTTGCAGCGGCACCGCCGGACGCTCACGATAAAGGGATAGCTGAGCATCCCGAGCAGTTTCTGAGAGTTTTCGATGAAAATCCCAATATCGAATGGATGGGACTTAGAGAGTTTATAGCCTATATTCACGCTGATGTTTCAGGCGGAGGGGACAAGGGCTTTGCTCTGCAGGTTGATTACGACAGTCATTACTGCAGGCATTTCGAGAAAAACAATTCTGAGTGGAATTTTCTTGCAGCCGACTGGCTGGCGAAAGATTTGGGCAAGGTGACAATCAGTGTAGATGGTAAAATGACTTTTGCAGATGCCGACCTGAATGAGCAGTTAAAGATAAAAATCCCGGCGGGGCTCGGCAGTCATATTATTCAAATCAAATAGAATTTTGATATTTGGCTTCTATATTTGTTTTACCTTTGATGCAGCGAGCAAATAACCGACGTTACTGAACAAGGACCGCCCAATATTCCTTTGATGGACACATCAACAGCAGCAAGTCTTTAGTCTGCACATCCTCAGGCTGTGACCATTGAGATTTCATAATATCCAGCCAGCGGATTTTTGTCGGTTTTTTCAGTGCCGTGATATCGAGCATTATCTCGCCGCCTTCCGGGAAATAGACGGCGTATTCTTGACCCGGGTTTGCTATACAGTAGGCTTCGTTGGGATATTTGGCAGGTGAATATTCGTCTGGACGGTTGCAGCCGGCGCAGTCGTCTTTGTCCAAATCTATCAAATCACTATGAGGCTCACACTGGAAGATATTCATCTTATCTGTCAGCATACGCATACTGTGAATATTGGCTTGAGCTTTTTCATTAAGTCCCTGTCCCGAATCCGGCCGGTGAAATCTTACTGAAGCCAGCCCGCCGAAGATATTGCGCCAGAAACGCTCCATACCATCCCTGTCATTGCCGAATCTTCCTGTGTCGGCGCCGTAAATTTTCACGTTGTTAAGAGGACGGACGTTATCAGCTATTCGTTTGCGCTGCTTCTGTGCATTGTCCCAGTGTCTTTGTCCTTTCTGATGGTTGTTCTGCGAGATGTCAACAAACGAATAGGTCTCGGGGTTCTCGAAGGTGGCGTCGTGCATCGGGTCGGCCAGGTCCCACTTGTCCCACATCTCGGTTGTGTGGACCTTGACGCCAGCTTCTTTGGCCTTTGCCTTGATGTATTCGGACCAGTATTTACCCCATTCCGGCGTGACCGAAGTTTCGTTGTCCATACAATAGAGAACGTTGCCGAACTTCAGAGAATAAGAGAGTATCTTATCAACAAATTGCTGCTGGTACTTCAGGACGGTTTTCTGGTTTCTTTCGGCTGGCACTGACCAGAAAAAATTGTTCTCACAGCGAATAGGGTGCGTGCTGACAACCTCCGGTAATCCGGTTTCCACGGCGGTATAATTGATGTTGTTCTTCGGATTAAATGGATTTCTCTCCCAGTTGTCCCTGTAATAGTCAAACGTAGCCCAGAGTTCTATCTGCAGGATAATATCGCGCTGCCGGGTCAATTTCAGGAAGTTCTCAAACCTTCGCCAGTATTCGCTATTCCATTTTTCAAGGTCGTATTTTTCATTTACTTTCCTGAACGGCCATACATCGCCGTCGTCACGGCTTGACATTGTATTACGGACATAATTTCCGCCGACGGATTTTAGCAGGTCGAGGTGTGCCTCTAAATCGGGGATTTGGAAGAGGTTGTCCTGTACAGAGCCGCCGAGAAGAAGCACGGGTTTCCCGCCGTATTGCCAGTATGCCGGATTCTGTGTATAGATATCTATCCTCTTTTCCACGCCACAGCCGCAAAGGCACAACAGTGTCAACAGTGCAGGAATTGTTAACAGCCATTGAGATTTTGATTTTGACTTTTTCATCGGGACATTTCCTGAAAAAAATTGGTTCTGTTTTACTTTTTGTAAGTTTTTTCCGGGTCGTAGATTTTTTCTGCGATAAATGCCAGTTCTTTATCGCTGCCTTTTTTCAATACCCTGTAAAAACAGGACTGATAGCCGGTGTGACACTGGCCGGCATCGACGTTTACTTTTAGAATTAGGCAGTCCTGGTCACAGTCGACGAGTATTTGCTGCACTTTTTGTACGTGGCCGCTCTGTTCGCCTTTTTCCACAGCTTTTGACGTGACCTGCTGTAGTAGGTCGCACATCCGGTCTGAATTGTCAGGTCAAGGGCCTCACGATTCATAAAAGCGGTCATTAAGATTTGGCCGGTATTTGCGTCCTGGGCAATGGCTGTGATTAGGCCGTTGTTGTCAAATTTTGGAGAAAACTCAGTGCTTTCTTCGATAATGTTATTAGCTGTCAAGATTTGGGTCTCCTAAATTGTTAAGTTAACATCTTGTCAATAGATGTTTTACACGTTATTATCTGCAAAAACAAGTTTTTTTAAGGCAACCTGTTTTAATGGTGGAAGCGAAGGTTAAGAGAAAAAAATACATATTCCTGTCAGCGCGTATAGCAGTGGTTGCAGCCGGGATTATCTGGGCGGTCATCTGGCTCAGCGGCGAGCAGAGATGGCAGAGTTTAGTGGAGCTTTTTGGCAGGATAAATGTGTGGGTTTTTGGCGGGGCGCTTGGTATTTTCGTTGCCGGGCAGGTAATAGTGGGTTTTCGATGGTGGCTTCTGCTCAGGACGCAATCGGTGTTTATAAACCTTTTTGCGGCGGTTAGGTTACACTTTCTTGGGCTTTTTTATAATAATGTTATGCCAAGCTCCGTAGGAGGTGATTTGATTCGTGCCTGGTATGTTACTCATCACACCGAGAAAAAGTTTGAGGCGGCTTTGAGTGTCTTTGTTGATAGGCTGATTGGCTTGTTGAGTACATTGGTAATCGCCATGTTTTTCTATTTACTTTTTCTTCGGGGCAGAGGTGCGGTTATACCTTCCAGCGAAGAGGGTGGCGGTTTTTTTGAGCGTCTAAGTGACTATAGACACATTATTTTTTGGGCGCTTGCGGTAATAGCTTTATTATTTGGGGTGCTGTTATTACTCAAGGCGGGTCGATTGATACTGGTAAAAGCCTGGTCGAGTATTATTATAAATGGCAAGAAAATGTTTAGGAAACTAAAGGATGCGGCTTTTCTTTACTGCAGCAGACCATTGGTAATCCTTACGGCATTTGGCCTGACGATTTTCTTACAAATCGCAACAATCACTGGTTTTTGGCTTATTGGGCGCAATATGGGCATTGAAGCTGCTATAAGATATTACTACGTTTTCTTTACACTGACCTGGGTTTTAGGTGCGATACCGGTAAGTATCGGCGGTGCGGTGGTGGTTGAAGCCCTGCTTGTTTCTCTGTTTACACAGTTTGCAGGTGTTGGAGCGGAGCAGGCGTTGGCGCTGGCCTTGTGCCAGCGGTTTATCTGGCTGTTTGGTTCTTTGCCGGGGGTGGTGATACACTTGATGGGCGCACATTTGCCGAAAGACTTTTTTATTGACTATGACAGTGGTGTAGATTAATCTGTCAGGCGTTCGGGCCCGAATGTAAAGTCCGACAAAAATTATTAAAATGTTACCTGCAAAGGGCCGTTGTCGATAAACATGCAAAGTACGAGTCGCTTCAAAAGCTATTTTCTTCGGGGCTTGGCGGTGTTGCTGCCGACAATTCTGACCATCTGGATATTCTTCTGGGGCTACACTTTTATCCAGAACAACATCAGTGTCCATATAATAAAAGGTTTGGTTTGGTTGATAGAAGAAGCCGGGGGCAGTGAGGATGCTCTGGCCAAACCCTCGATAAAGGTTGCTTTATCCATAGCGGGTTTTCTTGTGGCGCTGTTTGCTGTTTGTATGGTGGGTGTGCTGTTAGCCAGTGTTGTGGGCAAAACCCTTTGGCGTGTGGTCGAGAAGTTCATAATGAACACGCCTTTTCTGAGGCAGGTCTATCCCTATGTGAAACAGATTACCGATTTTGTTCTCAATCAGGAACAAAAAAAGAAGATGTTCTCGAGGGTTGTTGCGGTTGAATACCCTCGAAACGGTATATGGTCGATTGGTATGGTTACCGGTTCGGGGCTTAAAAAAGTGGCCGATAGAGTGGAAAAAGAGTTCGTTACTATTCTTATACCCACGTCGCCTACGCCGTTTACCGGTTTTGTGATAATGGTCCCGAAAGAACAAACGATAGATTTGGATATAACAATAGAAGAGGCTTTGAGATTTACCGTCAGCGGCGGTGTTATAGCGCCGGGGCTGGAGTGGAAAGTGAAGACCTTGCCGGAGGTTGAATCAGAGGGCGAAAAATAGACCAGAATCTTGTTAGCAGGGAGATGAAAGTGAAAATGAGAATTTCAAGGGGTGTACTTCAAGTCTTAGGCATGTTCATAATTTTGGTTTCTCCGGCAGGTTCCCTTCCTGCCGAACAGGCCAACGATTGGGAAAATCCTGAAATGATAGGCCGAAACAAGGAACCGGCCCACTGTACGCTGATTCCATATCCGGACATCCAGGGCGCTCTCGAAGGAAGCAGAGCATCCTCGCCTTTTTATAAATCACTCAACGGCAGTTGGAAATTCAACTGGGTCCGCAGGCCGGCTGAACGACCGTTGGACTTCTATAAACTCGATTATGAAGTCAGTAACTGGAAAGAGATACCAGTGCCTGCTAACTGGCAGATGCACGGCTACGGTATTCCGATTTATACCAATGTGCCTTATCCTTTCCCGAAGAACCCGCCGTATATCCCACACGAATACAATCCTGTCGGTTCGTACCGAACAGAGTTCACTGTTCCTGCTGAATGGAAGGACCGGCAGATTTTTATACATTTCGAAGGTGTCAAGTCGGCGTTTTACCTGTGGATTAACGGCCGAAAGGTGGGATACAGCCAGGGCAGTATGACACCGGCGGAATTTAATATCACAAAATACCTTCGTACCGACAAAAATATCCTCGCTGCAGAAGTTTACCGTTGGTCTGACGGCAGCTACATCGAAGACCAGGATATGTGGCGATTGAGCGGAATTTATCGTGATGTTTATCTGTTCTCGACGCCTTCGGTTCATCTGCGGGATTTTTTCATCCGCTGCGACCTTGATGAGCAATATCGTGATGCGACGTTGAAGGTAACAGCCAGGGTGCATAATTATTCTGAAAAACAAGTGGCTGCTCACAAAGTTGAAATCAGCTTATCAGAGGCCAAAGACAAGTTACAGCAGCTTATGACTGGAAATATAGACAGTATCTCTGCCGGCGCCGATGGTATTACTGAAATGCAGACTGAGATTAAAAACCCTCGAAAATGGTCTTCGGAGAAGCCGAATCTATACACAGTAATCTTGGCGCTTAAAAATACCGACGGCGAGATAATCGAAGTCGAGCAGTGCAAATTCGGTTTCCGTGAAGTGGAGCTTAAAGACGGCCGGTTATTTGTCAACGGCATTCCGATTCTTATAAAAGGTGCTAATCGTCACGAACATGATCCGGACTACGGCAGGGCGGTGCCAGACTTTAGAATGATTCAGGATATCGAGTTGATGAAACAATTTAATATAAACACGGTTCGAACATCCCATTATCCGAACAATCCAAAATGGTACCAGCTTTGTGATAAATACGGACTTTTTGTTATCGATGAGGCCAATATAGAATCGCACGGGATGGGTTATGACCTTGATAAAACGCTTGGCAATAAGCCTGAGTGGAAAACAGCGCACCTGGACCGTACTGTCAGTATGGTTGGGCGGGACAAGAATCACCCATCTATAATAATCTGGTCTTTGGGCAATGAGGCCGGCAGCGGCTGTAATTTCGTAAGCACCGCTGACTATATACACAAAACCGACTCGACTCGCCCCGTCCACTATGAGCGGCACAACGAATTTGCTGATATCGACAGCGTAATGTATCCACATCTCAACTCCCTTATCGAGCAGGGCAAGTCAGGTAATACAAAGCCCTTTATTATGTGCGAATATGCCCACGCAATGGGTAACTCGGTCGGCAATCTAAGGGAATACTGGGATGCAATTGAGAAATACAAAACCCTGATAGGCGGCTGCATCTGGGACTGGGTTGACCAGGGCCTGCGGAAACGTGCAGCAGATGGAAAAGAATTCTGGGCTTATGGCGGGGACTACGGCGATAAGCCGAACGACGGCAATTTCTGTATCAATGGGCTGGTCTTTCCCGACCGCAAAATACCGCCTAAGATGTGGGAAGTTAAAAGGGTCTATCAGTATATCAGCGTCGAGCCGGAAGACTTAATCGCCGGTAAAATTAAAGTATGCAATAAATACTTCTACACAAACCTTAATGAATTTGATATTGCCTGGGTCCTGTCAGAAGACGGAAAAGTAATTCAGAAAGGCATGATCAAACCGCTGGACATTGCTCCGGGTGTCAGCAAGTCTGTTATTTTACCTGTGAGAAAACCAAAATTAACTGCCGGCGCCGAATACTGGCTGAAGATTAGCTTTCATTTGCAGCAGGATACGATGTGGGCAGAGAAGGGCCACGAAGTTGCGGCTGAGCAATTGCAGGTTCCTTATGAAGCCGCACCCAAACCGTTAATGGCACTTAAGGAGATGCCGCAGTTAAATCTCAGGGATACCAGCGAAAGCGTTACTTTAGAAAATAGTGAGTTTGCGGTGACTTTCAGCCGAAAGAGTGGAGCAATTACATCTTTGATTTACGACGGCAGGGAAATTATTGCTAACGGTAAAGGCCCGGTATTTAACGCCTTTCGTCAATATACTGACAATGACAGAAATCCTCTCGGGGATTGGAAAAACCATGACTTTTGGTACAAGGCCGGGCTGCACCGGCTGAAGCGCGAAATAAAGGACTTCAAGGTAAATAAAATAAGTCCCCGTGTTGTCCGTATCACTGCTAATATAACTTGTGCAGGAAATAACAATGCCGGCTTTGAGCATTATTGTACCTACACGATTTTCGGAAATGGTTGCATCAATTTGGATAATCGGGTCGAGCCGTTCGGTGACCTCCCAATTTTGCCGAAGATTGGCCTGGTGATGATAGTTGACGGGGCTTATGACAATTTTATATGGTATGGCCGCGGTCCTCATGAAAATTATCCCGACCGCAAGGTCAGTGCAGATGTCGGCCTCTATCGCAGCACAGTTGCCCGGCAGTATGTACCTTATATTAGGCCGCAGGAGAACGGCAACAAGGAAGATGTCCGCTGGGCGGCCCTGACTGACGAATCAGGTGCCGGGTTGCTGGCTGTTGCTGAGGATGTTTTGTCGGTGACGGCTCTTCATTTCACAGCACTGGATTTTGCCGCCGGTCACACTCATAAGTTAACGCCGCGTAAGGAAGTTACCTTGTGTCTGGATTACAGGCAAAACGGACTTGGCAACAGCAGTTGCGGTCCGCCTGTTCTCGAAAAATATGCATTGCGACCCGAGCCCTGCCGTTTCAGCTTTAGCCTTCGTCCGTACATTCCCAAAATGGGTGAAATTGAGATTGTTGCTCGACGGGCGTTGCAGAGCAGGTAAACTGAAGGAGTAAATGGGGGATTGAAAATAGTTAAAAAAACAATCCTTGCAGTAAGAGGCCCTTTTTTGGTATATTGCGTGGTTGAAAAGTAAGGTGTAAAAAAAATTAAGGACAGGATAAACTTCGGCTACAGCGTCTTTGGAAAATTAACGGGATATTCATTGTAAGCTATTGTCTTCTATGGACTTATGTGTTTCAGGATGAATTTTGAAAAATAGTTAAGGAGAACAACTTTGCTTTTTACGATTAGCGGCAAACATATTGACATAACCGAAGCTATTAAAAAGCACGCAGAGGAGAAAACCTCGAAACTTCCAAAATATTATGACAGCATCAACCAGGTTGAAGTTGTCATAGAGGACGGTCCAGGTGGTAATACCAGCGTACAGATAATAGCGAGAGGAGAACACAGCAAACTTTTTGTTGTCTCTGAAACTGGTGATGATGCCTACAAGTGTATTGATATAGCTGTCCATAAACTTGAAAGACAGCTTAAAAAGAAAAAGCAAAAAGAACGCGACAACAAACACATAAACGGCAGAGAAACTTAAAGTAGGTTGCGTTTTCTCCGGAAAGCCCTGTTGTTGTTTTTGGATTTAGGTTTTCAGGGCCGCTGAAGATGACTTTTGGGAGACAAAATGAAATTTGTAGATTTTGTTTGTTTTGAAGCGATAGTTTCCGAGCTTGAGGCCAAAGACCGCAACGGTGCTATTACCGAGCTTGTTTGTGCACTTGATAAAGTCGGGCGACTTGGAAGGGATAACAGTGAAAAGATTACCAAAGCTGTTATAAAAAGAGAAAAAGAAGCAAGCACGGGAATGGGCAAAGGTGTTGCCGTACCTCATGTGAAGCACCCTTGCGTAGAAGATGTAGTTGCTGTTCTTGGACAAAGCGCTGCGGGAATCGACTTTTCTTCGCTGGACAAACAGCCGGTTTATTCGGTGATACTTTTAATCAGCCCTGTAGATAATCCCGACAGACATTTACAGGCTATGGAGAAGATTTTTAAGCATTTGCAGCAAGACAAGTTCCGAAAGTTTTTAAGGCAATCCGAGAGTGCTGAACAGATTGAAGATCTTCTCAGAGAGGCCGATGATAACCCCTCTTTGTAATAATATGAATTTGTTGCGGTAATGTATTCGAGGCGGAACCTGAAAATGCCGACAGGAGAAGAAACTTTGGAAGGAGCAATTTGCGAAAGGCAAGTTGAGATAAAAAATGCAGATGGACTCCATATGCGGCCTGCAATGCAGTTTGTGGATATTGCCAACAGATTCGAGTGTGATATTACTGTCAGCAATGACCAAAACAGCGTAGACGGCAAGAGTATTATGCAGATGAGTATGCTTGCCGCGACTTGCGGGACAAAGTTGACAATTAAAGCTGAGGGTCCAGATGCCAGAGAAGCCGTCAATGCTTTACAGAAACTTGTGGAAGCCAGGATGTTCGATGAGCCGCCGCCCGGGGACTGACTGTTGATTATTAGGCTTAAGAAAAAGTACTATGGAAATAAAAAAAGGAGTAGCAGTTTCGCCGGGTATTTCTATCGGCAGGTCGCTGATAATGGATTCGGAAGATTATCGTATTCCCCGGCGTTCCATAAATCACTCCCAGAGAATGATTGAAATCCAGCGTGCGAGAAATGCATTTAAAAGTGCGATTGCTGAGTTAACCAAACTACAATCCGGACAGGCCAGTATCGAGCAGCGTAAAATAAAAGATATCTTTGCTGTCCATTTGCGTTTCCTGCACGATAGGAGCCTCCGAAAGAAAATAACGGATTTTATCCACACAGAATCCGTAACCGCCGAATACGCTGTTTCAACAACGCTGCGGGAAATCGCCTCTCACTTCAGGAAGGTAAGGGACCCTTACATCAGCGAGAGAGCGGCGGATATTTACGATATTGAGAGACGTTTGCTCAGACAGCTTCTCGGTCGCAAGCGTGAAGATGTTGCACATCTGACTGAAGAAGTTGTGATTGTTGCTCACGAATTGAGTCCGACCCAGACAGCCGGATTTAACAGGGAATTTGTGAAAGGTCTTGCTACCGACGCCGGCGGCAGAACCAGTCATACTGCTATTGTGGCAAGATCTTTGGGTATTCCTGCCGTGGTGGCGCTGGAGGACCTTACTGACAGTATCAGCGGAGGAGACACCGTCATCATTGATGGCAATCGTGGTATTGTCATTGTAAATCCTGATGAAGAGGCCCTTCACCAGTATGAAGAGTATTCGGTTGAGTTTGTAGAGCTTGAGCATAAGCTTGATGAAATAAGGGAAAAGCCTGCGGTAACCAGGGATGATGTCCAGATAACGCTTTTGGGGAATATTGAATTTATCGATGAAGCCGAACTGGTTCTGCAAAAAGGCGGCAATGGCATAGGCTTATATCGAACAGAGTTTTTGTATCTTAACAGACCGACCGAACCTACTGAGCAGGAGCATTACCAGGCTTATTCTGAAGTCGTTAGCGCTTTTAAGAATCGCCCTGTAATAATAAGAACAGTTGACCTTGGAGCCGATAAATATACTCAAAGCAAGCGTTTTGCACCTGAGCCGAATCCTTTTTTGGGACTGAGGTCTATCAGATTCTGTCTTCAAAATCTCACGATGTTCAAAACACAGCTTCGGGCAATCTTGAGGGCTTCGGTTCTTGGCGAGGTTAAGATAATGTTTCCGTTGATAACCAATATTCAGGAACTGATGCAGACAAAGATGATTATGCGCGATGTTATGGAAGACCTCGATGAGGAATCAATACAGTATAACAGGGAGGTTAAGCTTGGGATTATGATTGAAACGCCCTCGGCGGCTTTGACCGGCGCCACGCTGGCAAGGGATGTTGATTTTTTCAGTATCGGCACCAACGACCTTACTCAGTATACGCTGGCTGTTGACAGGGGTAACGAGTTGGTTTCAACGCTGTATTCCCCGGTTGACCCGGCCGTGCTGAGGCTTATGAGGACCGTTATTCAGGATGCACACAAGGGACAGATAGAGTTGAGCGTATGTGGTGAAATGGCCTCCGAGCCGGAATATGTTATGCTCCTGCTGGGAATGGGCGTCAGGGTCTTTTCACTTGCTCCGCCGATGATACCGGAGATAAAACAGATTATTCGCTCGGTTAAGCTCAAAGATTGCAACAGTGTTGCCAGAAAAGTCCTTACTATGAATTCCGAAAGACAGATTTCAAGCTATCTTCGCAACGCTACGAGGAAAATTCTCCCGGAAGCTTTTTAGTGAAGTTGGAATTGGGCCAGCGAGCTAAACGGGCAGGATAAATTACAATAATCAAAACCTCGGTTTCCGTCAAATCAAACCCACGTAGCTTATAATTCGTTGTAAAGAATATAACTGCTCGCTCCGTGTTTTTTTTCTTATCTACTAAAGACTCTAATAGTATAATCTATGACATCTGCGACAAAAAATGCCGGTTCAAATTTTTAAGGAGCATAGAAATGAGAGCACAAAGAACAAACCTGTTTCTTGTATTAACGTTAATCCTAATCGTAGCTTCTGACGGTTTCGCTAAACAGGGAAAATACAACGATGTTTACACGGGCGACAACCTCAGTCGTATAGCTTTTCCGCTCGGAGGTATAGGAGCTGGGATGATTTGCCTCGAAGGTACCGGCGCATTATCACATGTTTCTATTCGCAATAAACCGGAAGTCTTCAACGAACCGATGATTTTTTCCGCTGTTTGTATCAAGGGCAAAAAAAATATCGCCAGGGTTATTGAAGGGCCGCTGCCCGCGTGGAAATATTTCGGCCAGCCGGGAAGTGGAAATGGCTCAAGCGGCAAAACTTACGGCCTGCCTCGTTTTGCCAATGCAGCATTCAGGGCACGCTTTCCCTTCGCAGAAATAAAACTCACAGACCCTAAAATCCCGCTGCAGGTTGTAATTACCGCATGGAGTCCCTTTACACCCGGTGATGCCGACAACTCAAGTCTGCCCGTGGCAGCCCTGGAATATCGTTTTATCAATTCAACTGATAAGCCCCTCGAAGCTGTCTACTCTTTCAACAGCCGAAACTTTTTGGCTGTCAGAGACGGCAAGGATAAAGTCTTGAAAACAAAAAACGGCTTTGTCCTCTCACAGGCCGGTACTAAAGAAAAACTCTGGCTGCAGGGTGCATTAGCTGCCTGCGTTGAAAATTCGGATGCGAAAGTAAACTGTGCATGGTTTCGTGGCGGCTGGTGGGACCCGGTTACAATGCTATGGAATGATGTCCAAAAGGGAGCTTGTTATGACAAACACCCTGTAACAGAAGGTAAACCGAGTCCCGGCGGGACTATCTTCGTTCCGATTAATCTGCCTCCGGGACGCGAAAAAACTGTAAAGCTTATGCTCAGTTGGTACGTACCACAAACTGATATGCGTTTAGGTAAAGACCCGGAAGGCACACAATCCTGCCCCAGCGAAAGCAGTTCTGCGCAAAAGTGCTCTTCGACACACGTTCCCTGGTACGCTGGTAGATTCGGAAATATCGATGAGGTTACTGATTATTGGCACAAAAATTATGCGGCATTGCGCAGGTCCAGTGAGCAATTCAGAGACTGTTTTTATGATTCGACCCTGCCGGGCGAAGTCATTGAGGCCATAGCTGCCAATTTAACAATACTCAAGTCTCCCACCGTTCTTCGCCAGACTGATGGGCGGCTCTGGTGCTTCGAGGGTTGCTGCGATGACCACGGTTGCTGTCACGGCTCCTGCACACACGTCTGGAATTACGCCCAGGCTATACCGCACCTGTTCCCCTCGCTCGAAAGGACATTAAGACAAACGGAGTTTAATGAATCACAGGATGAAAAAGGCCACCAGATGTTCAGGTCGGCTCTGCCCATCCGACCGATATTCCATCAACACCATGCCGCTTCTGACGGCCAGTTAGGTGGAATAATGAAAGTTTACAGAGACTGGCGTATCAGCGGTGATACAAAATGGCTTAAGCAGTTATGGCCAAACGTCAAGATAAGTATGAATTACTGCATCGAAACCTGGGACCCCGACCACAGGGGCGTTCTATTTGAGCCGCATCACAATACCTATGACATTGAATTCTGGGGACCGGATGGTATGTGCGGAAGTTTCTATTTAGGCGCGCTCAAAGCCGCCGACGAAATGGCCGAAGCGCTCGGTGATAATGTGCCGCTTTATGCCTCTTTATTTGAAAAAGGGCAGAAATATATCAACGAACAGCTCTTTAACGGCGAGTATTACTACCAGAAG
>CAZIKS010000067.1:0-2193 GCA_964539795.1 uncultured Pirellulales bacterium | reverse complement strand
GGCTGAAGCTGTAGAGCTATTTGAAAAAGAAGGGCCTAAGTATCAGTATGGTACCGGCTGCCTGTCCGATGGTGTCCTTGGGGCATGGATGGCGAAGGTTTGTGGAGTGGGTGAGATTCTTGACACCGAAAAGGTCGCAAGCCATTTACGAAGCGTTCATAAATACAATCTGAAGAAAGACCTTTCCGAGCATTCAAATCCACAGCGCCCCGCCTTTGCTCTCGGCAAAGACGGCGGCTTGCTCCTTTGCAGTTGGCCAAGAGGTGGAAAACTAAGTCTTCCCTTTGTTTACAGCGACGAGGTCTGGACGGGAATAGAGTATCAGGTGGCCTCTCATCTGATGATGATGGGAATGGTTGACAGGGGCCTTGAAATCGTAAGGGTCTGCAGGGACCGCTATGACGGCCGAATACGCAATCCTTTCAATGAATACGAATGCGGTCACTGGTACGCAAGGGCAATGTCATCTTACGGACTGTTACAGGGCCTGACTGGTGCAAGGTATGACGCTGTAGAAAAAGTGCTGTATTTGAAACCGAGCATCAAAGGTGATTTTCGAAGCTTCCTCTGCACCGCTGCCGGCTACGGTACTGTCGGCTTAAAAAATGGAATGCCTTTTATTGAGGTAAAGCACGGCAGTATCCCGGTAAAAAGAGTCGAATACTCAGCCGATTGAGTGGCCCTGAATGATTTTTTCAAACAGCCTGATGTCTTCTTCGAGCATTGCAGGGGAATTTTCTGTATACACCCCCACGCACACCGCGTCATTCTCACGCATATGTGTTGCTGCATACGCAAACGCATCAGCGGGCTTGTTTCTGCCGGCCGCCAGTATCTTGTAATGAACAACCGGCTTTGAAAGTCCTTCAATCACCTCCACCATTATCTCTCGGTCCTCATCGCCGTAGTATTCTTCCAGTTCCGAAACATGCTCAGCCGTATATTCTCTGGGTATCGGATTGTAATACGAGCACATATAGTAATCGACATCCATATTTTCTTCGGCCCATTTGAATACTTCCGGATGGTGCCCGGCAATACCGGCCAGCATCCCCTCCTCGCGAATCATTTTAACTCCCTCTTTGGCCTCATCAAGTCTGTTATGCACCAGAAGATGGTCCATAACTCCCCCGTGAATATGACAGGCCTTTGCTCCGCCTTTACTCGCCCGCTGCACACAAATTTCAGTCGAACCGATTTCCGGACACGTCTGAGCGAACCACGCTATTTTGCCTCCTTCGTCCCGGTATTCTTTCAAAACACGAAGGATAAGCGAATCCGTCCGGGCGATTACAGTATCTATCCCGAGCTTTTCCGCTTCGGCCAGGGTTTGTTTTATCCTTTCACAACTATAGTAACGTTTCATTTGCTCATCCATCTTAACGCCCTGATGAGAAAAACCGCTGAAAGGATTGCTCCCGAGGATGAAGCGGCTTAGCTGTACCTTACCTATTTGAATATGTTCCATTTGGATATACCTTAAATACCCTTATGTGCTTGTGTTCTTATGCTCTTATTATTATAATGCACCGATTAAATTTTTTCAATAATTAAGGATATTATTATGGCCAAAATAACCAGGCTCGATGATATTGTATCGCTTTGTAAGCGAAGGGGGTTTATTTTCCAGTCCAGCGAGATTTATGGCGGACTGGCAAGCTGCTACGATTATGGCCCGCTCGGAGTCGAGCTTAAAAATAACGTCAAAAAGGCATGGTGGAAATCCACCGTTCAGATGCGGGACGACATTGTCGGCCTCGACTGCAGCATACTGATGCACCCCCTCGTCTGGAAGGCTTCCGGCCATATCGACAAATTCGCTGACCTCATCGCCGAATGCAAAAAGTGCAACACCAGAACAAGGGTTGACCACCTCAAAGAACACGCCGATGAGCACGCCGAACATATCTCAATTGATACGGCAATGTCCGCCGCACAGGACCTGAGCAAAAAAACCTGCCCGTCCTGCGGCAAGGTCGGCCAATTCACCGAGCCGATGGCCTTCAAATTAATGTTCGAAACACAGATGGGCGCAAACGTCGATGACTCAATGACAATGTACCTCCGCCCCGAAACCGCTCAGGGAATCTTCGCTAACTTCAAAAACGTCATCGACACCACCAGGGTCAGGATACCCTTCGGAATCGCCCAAATCGGAAAAAGCTTCCGCAACGAGGTAACCACCAAGGCCTT
>CAZIKS010000066.1:0-17339 GCA_964539795.1 uncultured Pirellulales bacterium | reverse complement strand
GACAGGTGGATAACTCTCTAATCGAGTGTGGTACATAATTCGGGGTCAGATCACTTCCCAAGTAAACCCGTGCAAAAAATAAGATTTTGATATTATCGAGCTTACCGATGCTGAACAAGCCAGTTTTGACGCATCTGTTTGGGGAACCCAATGTGTGAAAAAAAGCTGCAGGGGTCAAGGGAATTGTGTTAAGATTACTGACATCGAAAGGGCTAATCACGTTTTTTGAGCAGCAAAACGAGAAAACTCGGGTAATATCTCTTTGTATAAGAGGCAGTATATTACCTACAAAATAATTTTAAAAATTTTATAGATTTTATAAGCTGTTGTCGATAAAATCAGGAAAAGGCTAATTTGTAAAACGTAATCAGGGATAAATTATTCTGGATATTCATCCCAGAAGTAAGCATATGGGACAAAACCATTACAAAGTATATTGTGCAGGTCCTTTATTTAATCCCAAAGAACAAGAAGAGATGCAAACAATTGCAACTGAACTTGAACGGGCTGGTTATTCCGTCTTTTTGCCTCAAAGAGATGGATTGGAACTTTCAAAATTCCACAAATTGTTTATTGACAAGGGGATCGACAAAAACAACGCAACAGAGATTCTAAACATGTCGATATTTTCTCTTGATATATTCAAAATAATCGATAGTCATGGTCTTGTATTGAATATGAACGGCCGCGTGCCCGACGAGGGCGCAATGGTAGAGGCTGGTATTGCATGGGCTCATAATAAAATCTTAATTATTTTTAGAAGTGACGTTCGATCATTAGTGCTAGGCAACTGTAACCCGCTAGTAATGGGTTTATCTGACTTTCAGTATGTAAGTGCATATGATGAAATTCCAAAGCAATTTGATTTAAAGTTTTCAAAAGTAAAAGAAGATTTAATAATGAATAATAATTCAAGCTTTGAATTGTTAAAAGAAAAGGGGAAAACGATTAGCAATTATTTGAACTCAAACAAAAATATTGTTGAGGTTGCGGAACTTATTATTAATCTTTTCGGGAACAGGGAGAATGTCAAAATATAAAAGAGCGGAGCGAGAGTTATTTACAAGTCAACTTGCACAAATAGGTACAAAAGGAAGAAAGCAAAAAATATCAGAAGACCCTTTCAGAACTGATTTTCAGCGTGACGCACATCGTATAATCTATTCTCAGGCTTTTAGGCGATTAAGGCACAAAACACAGGTTTTTTATTTTCCGCAGAACGACCATGTAACTACGAGAATGGATCATGTTCTTTTTGTAGCTTCTGCATCGAGAACAGTAACCCGTTGTCTTGGTCTTAACGAAGACTTGTCCGAAGCCATTGGACTCGGGCACGATATAGGCCATGCTCCATTTGGGCATCAAGGCGAAGAATTTCTCAATAACATTATTAAGAAACATCCGAAACTGAAAAAAGTTATGCCTGAATTTAATCATGAAGTTTATGGGTTACGTGTTGTTGATAAGTTAGCGAAAAGAGATAGAGAAGTTCCCGGTTTGGATTTAACGTGGGAGGTACGCGACGGTATAGTATCTCACTGTGGCGAAGACCGATCTAGCTTTAAATTGAGCACCAGCGATAAAAAAGAAAAAGATTTGGAATCAATTAAAACTAAAAAGGAGGCGGGGTTTCCTGCCACACTTGAAGGGTGCATTGTGAGGCTGGTTGACAAAATCACGTATTTTGGAAAAGATATTGAAGATGCACTGGAGACAGAAACCATTAAAGTCGAGCAAATTCCTCCAGATATAAAAAATGAATTGGGAGATAACCGAAATGGCAAGATTATCGGATTTTTGATACGCGATATGATTGAGAACAGTTATGGTAAAGATTACATTGCAATTTCCCCCCAAAAAGCAGAATTAATGAATCGAATAATAGATTTTGATAATGAAAATATTTATCACAGTGACAAATCCGAAGGTTATAAGAAGCAAGCAGAGCACCTAGTAAGTTCTTTATATGATGCTTTATTAATCAAATTAAGAAAAGAGAATAAATTTAAAAACGGGGAATTAAGTAAAAATCAACCTTTTGTTTTTAAAGTTCTTCGTAAATTTGTTTGTGAAGATATGAAAAAAGTTTATGACGAAGATGAATTAGAAGAACTAATAGTTTTGGATTTTATGGCCGGGATGACGGATAATTTTGTTTTAAGATCATTCCAAGAGTTATTCATACCTCAAGCCACAGTCTAATCTCATGTCAAAGTCAAAAAGGTGCGGATTTAAAGATTTTTAAAAATAGGCTATATCACTCACTTCATAACAAAGGCTGTACGGCAATTTTATAAGAATATCACCCTCATAATCATAATGTGAAATTCTATAGACTGAACGAACTGTGTTTTCTTCTCAACACCCAAGCCGAAAAGCAAAAGACTAAAGGACGCCGTTTTTAGTCAGCAACTGCGCAAGAAGTACACATTGCGTACTCTTTCCACAGCCGTCCGGACCATCGAGAACTATAAATTTACCTTTTAGTTTGTTTTTCACGAATACTTCCTAAACAGAAAATTTTCCTATACCGCGCCAAAAAGTTCTTACTGAAATATCACCTTGCCAAATGGAAATTTTCGGGACCGACGAGCTGTTTCATTTTGCGACAAAACTCCACATCCGGATTAACCGACAAATTTTTGTCGGCAGCGGCAAAAACCCTGCCTTTGTCGGTCCTTATGGAGACATAAAGGGGGCTTTTCCCTCTGTGAAACTCACAGATGCTCTTTATCGTTGTTATTTTCTCTTTTGTAATCTCCCTGGCGTTCAATCTTATATTCACTTTCGCAGCCAGTTTCTCAGTTACGTCTTCCAGGTTTATTAATTCTTCGGCAAAAATATTAGGCTTTTCTCTCCTGCAGTCAACCTTTCCCTTTACAAAAATGACCTTGTCTTTGACGACAAAACCGGCGAATTTACTCAGCACGGCAGGGAACATCACGACCTCAACCTGACCCTGGAGGTCTTCAAGGATAAGGACAGCCATTTTTGAGCCGGCATTTCGTCCCTTTCTTGTTAAGTGGTATCTGACCTTGCCTATCATCCCCCCGATAACGACCGGCTGGTCCTGCACTGCATCGGCTAATTGCGAAGTATTGAGTGTGGAATAAATATTTATCTTCTCGGCGCAGTGGCTTAAAGGGTTGCTGGTTACATAGAATCCAAGTACCTGTTTTTCATAAGCGAGCATCATAGGTTCCGGCCAGGGGGGGACGTTGGGCAGTCGCTGATGGTCTTTGGAATAATCGCTTTCCCCCCCAGCCTGGCCGAAAAAATTCATCTGGCCTTTCTGCCTGTCGTCCTGGAGTTCGGCGCCATTCTGCATCGCCTTTTCGAGGCCTTCAAGCATTTGAGCGCGGTTGCCGCCGAGTTTGTCGAAGGCGCCCGCTTTTATCAAAGCTTCGATTACCTGCTTGTTGGCGGCTCTCAGTTCAACATTTTCGCAAAAATGGAACAGACTCTGGAATCGACCGACCTTCCCGTGGGCCGCAATGATTTGCTCTACGGCCTTTTCGCCGACACCTTTGACCGCCGCCAGACCAAAACGTATGACGCCCTTTTTCTGCTCGTCCTTTTTACGGTAAAGAGGCGTGAAATCAACGCCGCTTTCGTTAATATCCGGCGCCAGAACCTCGACATCCATATTTTTGCACTCACCGATATAATCTACCACCTTGTCGGTGTTGCCCATCTCATAAGTCAAAACGGCAGCCATAAATTCGACCGGCCAGTGTGTCTTCATATACGCCGTCTGGTATGCTATAAAAGCGTAGCGTGTCGAATGGCTTTTATTGAAGCCGTAGCCGGCGAATCGCTCTATAAGCTCGAAAATCTGTTTTGCCTGATGATTGCTTAAACCTTTATTCACACAGCCGTCGATGAATCTCTCCTTTTCCTTGGCGATGGTTCTTGCTTTCTTTTTGCTGATTGCCTTGATTAGGGTATAAGCCTCCCGCAGGGGAATATCACCGAGACGATTGCAAATCCGCATCACCTGTTCCTGATAGACCATAATGCCATAGGTTTCACTAAGGATTTCGGTCATAATCGGATGCGGCAACTGCCACTTTGCGCCGTGCTTTCTGTCAACGTAGTCTCCAATTAGTGTCATTGGGCCGGGACGGTAAAGGGCGTTTGCTGCAATGAGATCTTCGAGCCTGTCCGGCTGCATTTTCATCAGCAAATCCTGCATTCCGCCGGACTCGAACTGGAAAACGCCTTTTGTCCGGCCGCTTGAAAAAAGCCGGAAGACTTCCGCGTCGGTAATGTCTATTTTCTCAAGGTCGATATCTTTATCGTGATTCTCTTTGACCAGTTGACGGGTGCGTTCTAATACGCTTAGAGTCTTCAAACCCAAAAAGTCCATCTTCAGCAGTCCGACTTTTTCAACCATTGGCCCTTCAAACTGGGTTATGATATCTTCCGAACCGGGTGCCTTGTAAAGGGGCAAAAAGTCGGTCAGTGGCTCGTCGGCAATAACAACTCCGGCGGCATGCACTGAGGCATGACGGGCAAGGCCTTCGAGTTTTTTACAAATGTCAATGACTTTTCTTGTAATCTGGTCTTGTTCACAGGCTTCTTTTAATTGCGGCTCGGTTTTTAAGGCCCTGTCCAGAGTCATACCAAGAGAATCAGGAACGAGTTTGGCCAGCCTGTCGGCCTCACTCAAAGATACATCCAGCACCCTGCAGACGTCACGGATAACCGCCCTGGCTTTCATTGTTCCGAAGGTTATAATCTGGGCCACGTGGCCGTATTTCTGGCGGATATATTCTATCATTTCAGACCGATTTGCCTGGCAGATATCAATATCAATATCCGGCATCTCGTTGCGGTGCGAGTCCATAAACCTTTCAAACAGCAGGTCGTATTTAATCGGGTCGACATCGCATAATCCCAGGCAATATCCCACCAGTGTCCCTACCCCGCTGCCTCTTGCGCCTACGGGGATATTATTTTCGTGGGCATAGTTACAAAAATCCCACACGATAAGAAAGTAACTGGCAAAACCCTTCGACTCGATTACATCCAGTTCCCTGTCAAGTCGCTTCTTTATCTGCTCGGTAATTTCACCGTATAGCTTCTTTGCGCCCTCATAGGATTTTTCAGTAAGAAAATCTTCAGCCGTTGAGCCATCCTCCGGTTTAAAGACGGGCGAGTGGCGGCTTTTTAAGTCAAGCTCGACATTGCAGCGTTCAGCGATAGCAATGGTGTTATCAGCGGCCTGGGGAATATCGGCAAAAAGCCGGCGCATCTGTTCGGGACTTTTTAGAAAAATATCTTTTGGATAAATCATTCTGGATGGGTCGTCAAACCTTTTGCCCGTACTTATACAACACAGACAATTGTGGGCTTCATGGTCATCTTCTTCCAGGAAATGCACGTCGTTGGTTGCGACCAGACCAAGTCCCATTTTGCCGGCCAGATTTATCAGCGCCTCGTTAATATAAGGGTCATCACCCTCATGATTCTGGACTTCGATAAAGAATCTGTCTGTACCGAATATTTTTATGTAACTTTCCACTACTGTGAGTGCTGCCTTTTCGTTACCCTTAGCCAGCGATGCGGCAATTTCACCTTTCAGGCAGGCTGAGGTGGCAATTAAACCCTCGTTCAACTCGGCCAAAATTTCCTTGTCGATTCTGGGACGATAGTAAAATCCTTCGGTGTAACCGGCACTTGCCAGCTTTAGCAGGTTTCGATAGCCGGTATTATTCTCAGCCAGAAGTATCAGATGATATGCGGCATCGCTGATAGAGCTTTTTGTCCTGTCGTGTCTGCTGTTAGGAGCCACATATGCTTCGATACCTATGATTGGCTTGATATGGGCGGCCCGCGCTTTTGTATAGAATTCGACGGCGCCGAACATATTGCCGTGGTCGGTAACCGCCACAGCATCCATCTGGAGGTCTTTGCAGTGCCTGAACAATTTCTCAAAGCTTATAGCGCCGTCGAGCAGTGAATACTGGCTGTGTAAATGAAGATGCGTAAATCCTTTACCTGACATAAGTTGGGTATCCTAAAGAAAGCTTTTACCTCTGTATGATATGGATTATATTCGTCAATGTCAAGAAAGTAACGCCCCAAAGTATTTATTAACAAATTAAAAAAAAGTCTTGTGGTAAGCAATCAGTGGTACTACAATATCTGTGAAAAACTGAATATGCCAGGGGAGCTGAAATCGGCCATTGAGCCGAATTGAAGCTGAGAAATCACAGATACTGTGATGACCCTATGAACCTGCTCGGGTTAGGACCCGCGAAGGGAGGCAAAGTTTGTTAAACTTAAAGCACTCCTGTTGTGGGAGTGTTTTTTTTGATACTGTTTTACCGCAGAATATGCGGACAACGTATAGCAGTTTTGGTTTTCAAAAAAAGGAAAGGAAACAATCATGATAGAGACAGATATTTCCAGGGCAATCTTGGAAGAATATAACAGAAGATTATTAGAGCATCTTGAAAATGACGTTGTTATTGTAGGCGGAGGTCCTGCGGGTCTGGCTGCCGGTTACTACCTGGCCACCGCCGGGATTAAAACCACAGTTCTTGAGAAAAAGCTGGCGATTGGCGGTGGAATCTGGGGAGGTGCCGCCGGGTACAATGTCATCGCTGTTGAAGACAGGGATATTATCGATGAGTTCGATATCACCGCAAAAAAGAAAAACGGCCTGTACCTGACCGACACCATAGAATTCGCAACCGCCCTGGCCTACAAAGCCAAAAAAGCAGGTACAGAGATATTTAATTTAACCGAAGCCGAGGATATCATCCTCAAGAAAGATGCTATCAAGGGAATCGTAGTTAACAGCACCGCTATAAAAATGGGCCGTCTGCATGTTGACCCTTTTTGTATCTCTTCAAAATACCTTGTTGATGCGACCGGACACCCGGCTGAAATAGTGGGCATGCTGAAGGCAAGAAAGCCCGAACTTTTTCCGAAGGAAATAAAAGAAAGTTTTATGGATGTGGAAACCTCCGAAGCCGGCGTCGTGGAAAAAACCGGCGAGGTCTATCCGAGGCTTTATGTTACCGGTATGTCCGTCTGCGCCGTTTATAATCTGCCGAGAATGGGCCCGATTTTCGGCGGTATGCTTGAGTCGGGCAGGAAAGTTGCGGCTTTGATAAATGAAAAAATGTAAGCTTCCAACGCGAGAACAGTGCTTTGAGATAATAAAAGAGTATCATGTTCCGCAGCGGGTCTTAAAACATAGTTTGGCTGTTGCTAAACTGGCTGTTTTCTTAGGGGAACGATTAAAAGAAAAATCTATTCCCGTTGACGTTGAATTGTTGGACAGGGCCGGTTTGCTGCACGATATTGCAAGGGTCTGCGACTTTGACCGGATGGACTGCAGCAAGTTCGAGCAAACTGTTACCGAGGGCGATAGAGCAAAATGGACTCGGATAAGGGCAAAGTACAAAAAAATCGGTCATGAAAACGCCGCTTATGAAATTTTGAAAGAAAAATATCCAAAGCTCGCCGTAACTATAAAAAAGCATAGATATATGTGTATGCTGGACGAAAGTACAAGGCCGGCTGCGTGGGAGGAAAAACTGCTCTATTATGCGGATATGAGGGTTATGCACGACAGGATTGTTACGTTGGAACAAAGACTAAAAGACGGCCATAAAAGAAACGTTCATTTGCACGGCACGGAGGCTCAAAGTAAGATTAACACAGCCAAAGTTGACCCCTTAATTTATAGTTTAGAGGAAGAAATCTTTGAAAAAGCAGGTTTGAACCCTCTTGAAATTACCGACCAGTTCATCGACTCGTACTCAAACAACACACAGCATAAATATTAAACCGCCGCTTTTTTCCAGGAGCTTCGCTGTGTGGCCCTCAGACCTGATACAACCGTAACTGCAAGCATAAGCAAAAACGTTACCGCCGTGAACCAGTATCCCCACGCGGCCGTCTGAACGTGGGCCGCCTTTATTATCACTGTTCCGATAGCAAATGACTGCAAAAACATCTTGATTTTGCCGGAAACTGTCGCTGCAAAATTTATTCCCCTGGCCTCGGCAATATGACGAAGTACCGTTACATAAACTTCTCGCAAAATTATAACTCCCGCCACCGACCACTGTATTACGGCTGTAACTGCCGGGCTAAAATCAAAAAGTTTTGGCTCACCGATTATGGCAAAGCAGATAAAAGCTCCGCATACAAGAACTTTGTCGGCCAGTGGGTCCAGCATTCGCCCGAACTTGCTGGTAACATTCAATTTCCTTGCAATGGCGCCGTCAACCATATCGGTCAGGCCGGCTATGACAAAAAGAATAAAGGCAACATCGAGAAAACCCGGAAAGGGCACTTCGCCCTGAGTGTAGAATCGCGGTGAATAAAGTATCATAATCAGGAAGATGAAGGTTAATACAAACCTGCCAAAAGTCAGAATGTTTGGAATGAATCTCAGCATAACATAAAGTTTACCGATTTTGAAATTCTATAACAAGAACAATATCATACTAAAAAAGAAAATTTCCAACGGGATTCACTTCTGTCGGAAATACAAATCAATACTAAATTTGCTCGACGATTAAGTCATAGTCTTTTATATCAATAACTTTAGCGTCGATAAATTGCCCCGACTTTGCCCTGCAGTTTTTTATAAAGCAGATACTGTCGATATCCGGCGCCTGTCCATAGTAGCGCCCCCGCCCGCCCTCGCTGTTAACAGAATCAACCAGGCAGACCAGTTCGGCGCCGACTCTCTCTCTGTTTTTGTCAAAAGCGATTTTCTGCTGGGCGAGCATCAATTCTTCGAGCCGCTGTTCTTTTATCTCCTCCGGTATCTGCTCGGCCATCCCTGCCGCCGGTGTGCCGCTTTCACGATAGTATTCAAAGCACCCAAGCGCATCAAATTTCGCCCATTCGAGAAATTCCAAAAGCTCGGAGAACTGCTCGTCGCTCTCGCCGGGAAAACCAACTATCACCGTCGTTCTCAGCACAATATCCGCAATATCCGCGCGGAGTTTCTCAATCAAACGGCAAATGCTTTCTCTGCTGTCGCCGCGCCGCATATCTTTTAAGATTTTGTCGTTTATATGCTGGATTGGGACATCGAAATAGTGAACGATTTTCTCACTTCCGGCGACAGCCTCGATAAGGGCCTCTGTAATCCCCGCTGGATATAGATACATCAGCCGAATCCACTTCAGGGCGGTAATTTTTTCAAGCTCAGCCAATAGACCGACCAGCCCGTCTTTAATGTTCAAATCCCGCCCGTAACTGGTGCTTGTCTGTGCAATGATATTCAACTCGACCGCCCCCGTACAGACCAGCTCGGTCGCTTCAGCCATAACAAGCTCTGCTGGTTTACTCCTGAATCGCCCTCTGATGGCCGGTATTGTGCAAAAAGAGCACTGCTGGTCGCAGCCTTCACTGATTCTAAGATACGCCCAATGCCCCGGCGTAATGAGCAGTCTGGCCCTGTCGTCGTGAATTCTGCTGTCGATATTACCCGATGGTCCTTCGAGAAAAATCTTTTTTTTGCCGGAGTGAATAGTCTCTTCGATTACCTCAACTATCGAATCCCGCTGACTGAGTCCGACAATGGCGTCAATTCCGTCGGATTCGTTAAATAGCTCCGCCCCTAATCTCTGAGGCAAACAGCCGGCAACAATTACTTTTTTCACACTGCCTTTGTTTTTGCAGTTCACAGCCTGCCTAATCGCTTCAAGAGCTTCGGTTTTGGCTGGGGCTATAAAACCGCAGGTATTAACCACGACCACATCGGCGTTGTCTGGCTCAGCACTTATCAGAAAACCGGCGCCGGCAATCTCTCCCAACATCTTTTCACTGTCGACTATGTTTTTCGGACACCCCAGAGCGACAAAACCGACGGTTATAGTTTTTTTCCTTTTCATAATACAAAAATAGCAAAAAACCGCTATTTAGTCTAATATATTAACCGGAAACAGCCAAAAACGTCGATGCTAAAGAATATAGCTTGAAAAGCAAACAGAACAAATATATAATGTTTATCACGTTTAGGGAATGGTGGATGCGTGATTATGGGTGATAACCACCGAAAAACTGGCCACAGTCGTAGAATAGCGGTATGCGCTATCCTGTTTATACTGCTCTGCGGCGGCTGTAGCGACTTCTTTGCACATAAACCCTCCGAACTCCATTCCAAAGCCATTCTCAAAGAGTTAGAGCAAATCAGGCCCGTATCAGACCCAAATATTGAAGTGCCATATATATACAAAGAGCCGCCCGCTATTCTCGAAACAAAAAAAGGGGTAAAGCTCTTTTACTTCACCCAGCACCACACCGTTGACAAACTCGCCGGTCTTATTAAAGAGCAGCTCGGCTATGTAGTCAGCCAGAGCCCCGCCACAAACCAGTTGATAATCGAGTGTCCGACTCCTGAAGAGGCCGGAATGGTTATTGAGTTCCTCGGCCAAATCGATGTCCCCCCGATTCAGGTCAAAATTGACTGTATTATATCCGAACTCTATGCCGACCTGACGATGGACAGGGAAACCACCTTAAAAATAGAAAATCTCTTTGGCGAGAATATTTATCTCGGCGGAAAAACCGTCGACCATGTATTAAAGGCCGCTTTTCCCGGTGCATCTTTACGCGACGAGGCCCGAGAATTGATGGGACTTAAGGTCGGATACGTGGATGAGGATTTTATTGCTTTGGTTGACCTGTTGGTTTCAAGAGGATACTTAAAAATCCTGATGAACCCAACGCTTGAAGTTGTAAACGGCGAAACTGCTAAGATTGAAGCCAGAGACTATGTGCCCATTCCCAAAGAGGTAAAAGCCGAAGGAGCCAATGTCCTTCCTTATATGACAACCGAATATCAGTGGGTCGTGGATTCTCTCGAAATCACGCCTCACGTCTTTGCCGATGGGTATATCGGCCTGGAAACTTCAGCCCAGATAGGTTCAAAATCCACTCCTGAAGGCGTAAAGCAAATCCCTATAATCACCGAGCGAAAGGTTACAAATAAGGAAAACCGAATAAGGCATGGCGAAAGCTTAATCATCGGCGGCATAAGAAAAAGCGAGGAACGTGATGTCATTCGAGGTGTGCCGGTACTAAAAGACATACCGCTGCTTGGTCTTTTGTTTTCCAGCAGGGATTTTGAAGAGCGGGCAAAGGAAGTCATATTCATAATAACTCCCACTATTTCCACCGGAGGGGTGCCGAACGAACAAATGGTGGAAAAAATCAGAAAAAAACACGAGCCGCCTTCAATCTTTGACGTCTTGGATGCCCAAAATTACGAAACAGGCGAACAGCCCGCAAACGAACAGGTGCGCCTCAAATCCGAGGCCGAAGACGCTCTGCTCAGGGCTGAGGCCGAAGAAGCAAAAGCCCGGCGCACAATCATAGAAGCTAACCAACGGGTTAAAAGGGCAAGATCTGAAGCCGAAAAAGCAACCGCCGAAGCCGAAAAAGCAACAGCGGAAGCCGAAAGGGTCGAACTGATGCTAAAAGAGTTAAACAACAATCTCAGCAGTTCAACCTCCGAAACAGAAAATAACAAAAGCAGCCAGTAGAATCTTTTTAAAATCTGCTCTCTCCTGGCCGATAGGCGATAATTGACAATAAAGGACAGTTGAATTTCCTCATATAGCCTATTGACAATTCCGTCAGGTAATGGCATAATAAACAATGTATTTTAAAACTGAACAATATTTATATTTTTATTGGGAGCGAATAAATGGATGATGATTTTGATATCAGTGATATTCCTATGCCCGACGACACCGATGAGCCTATTTCTTTAGATGATGAAAAGACCATTCCTTTTGATAACGACCCTGGCGGCACTGGAGTCTCGCACGCGCCTTTAACTTTAGGCGGCGGGGATACGGCAGGGCCGGCGCAAATCAAAATGCCGGCGCCGGTTGCAAAAAAACCCACTGAGAAAGTAGTCTCCTCAGAACGAATCACGGGAGTCAAAACCTTCTTTACCAAGCTTCACGCCGGCAGTATCGACTTTCTAAATGAGCAAATCAGAATCTGGTTAAAGCAAAACCCCGGTGTTGTTATTAAGCGCACCGACATTGTCACCGGTGATGTGGCGGCAAAAAAAACCGAGCCCAACCTCATAATTACCGTTTGGTACTAAAAATAAACTTGTCTTAATCGGTTTACTGAGTTTCTCCAGACAGCTAAAAAGCTGCTGACCTCCGGCTTGCAGCTTCTTTATTTAGTATTGCCCCTCGGCCTCACTAATGTAAATATCTTTCTATAAATTGGTATTAACTGCTCTTCTGGCTGTGTGTAACCGGGCGCAAGCGGCCGATTCCCAGCCAGGTGAAAATGGGCCAATTGGTTAAATGGTAAAATATTGTAGAAAAAAATGAAAAAAATCCCAGATTTTTCTTGCAAAATCTGCATTTTTTCTGGTAAAATAAGAGTATAAGAAAAAGAAAGTGAAAGGTGAAAAGGGAATAAGGCAGGCTCAAAAAGTTTTATTATAATATTTTTTTGTTTGTTATCATAAGTTCGTACCCCTTTTATCATACCGAACCGGCCATTCCAAAATTAACCTGAGTTTTAGTTTTACTGCCATGTTTAGGATTTAAAGCGAAAAAGACATAATTCTGGGAACAGAAACCGACTTTTGCGCATCCTGTTAATGATTAATGAAAGAAGGCGTAGTTCTGGAACTCAAATTAACAAAGTGCAAACAATCCCAATTCAGACAAAACCGGTACGGGTGCGTGGCCCGGCCGTCATAATATTTTTATCATTAATTTTTGAAAGGACAAAAAATGCAGCAGAGAAAGAATCTGACAATTTTGGTTTTGGCCCTCATATTGGTTTTCTGCAGCGGACGGACGGTTTTCGCCGGCTCGATTGTCGGCTGGGGAAGTCAGGTCGTCGGTGTGGACCTTAGTGGCGGCTTTACCGACATCGCCGTAGGAGGCAACCACAGTCTTGGCCTTAAACAGGACGGCTCGATAGTAGCCTGGGGAGACAACGGTTATGGCCAATGCAATATCCCTTTGCCTAACAGCGGCTTTACCGCCATTAGCGCAGGATCGGGCTACAACTTAGGCCTTAAGGAAGATGGCTCGATAGTCGCCTGGGGATACAACGGCTCTGGCCAATGCGATATACCTGCGCCTAACAGTGGCTTTATCGCCATTAGCGCAGGAGATTACCACAATCTGTGCCTTAAGGAAGACGGCTCTATAGTCGCCTGGGGAAACAACAGCTATGGCCAATGTGATGTCCCTTCACCTAACAGCGGCTTTACCGCAATCGCCGCAGGAAATCGTCACAGTCTTGGCCTTAAGGAAGATGGCTCGATAGTCGCATGGGGAAGCAAAGGACATATCCAATACGAAATCCCTTCACCTAACAGCGGCTTTACCGCAATCGCTGCAGGAAATGGCCACAATCTCGGTCTTAAAGTCGATGGCTCGATAGTAGCCTGGGGAGACAACTACTATGGCCAATGCGATGTCCCTTCGCCTAACAGCAGCTTTACCGCAATCGCCGCAGCAGGTAACCACAGTCTTGGGCTAAGAGAAGACGGTTCGATAGCTGCCTGGGGAAACAACTGGGCAGGCCAATGCGATGTCCCTTCAGCTAACAGCCGTTTTATTGCTATTGCCGCAGGAGGATGGAGCCACAATCTGGGCCTTAAAGCCGATGGTTCGATAGTCGCCTGGGGACTCAACAACAAAGGCCAATGCAGTATACCTTTACCTAACATCAGCTTCAACGTCATCGACACAGGGGGTGGCTATAATCTGGGCCTGAGAGAAGATGGCTCGATATTTGCCTGGGGTGGAGTCGGAGATGTCGAATTCAATATCCCATCCCCTAACAGCGGCTTTATCAATATCAGCATAGGAAGTATCCACAGTCTTGGCCTTAAGGAAGATGGCTCGCTAATCGCATGGGGATACAACGGCTATGGCCAATGCGATATACCATTGCCTAACAGCGGCTTTACCGCCATCGCCGCAGGAGGAAACCACAATCTCGGTCTTAAAATCGATGGCTCGATAGTTGCTTGGGGAGACAACTACTATGGCCAATGCGATATCCCTTCACCTAACAGTGGCTTTACCACCATCGCCGCAGGAGTGAACTACAGTCTGGGCCTTAAGGAAGATGGCTCGATAGTAGCATGGGGAAATAACGACAACGGCCAATGTGATATCCCTTGGCCTAACAGCAGTTTTATCGATATCGCCGCAGGAGATCTCCACAATCTGGCCCTTAAGGAAGACAGCTCTATAGTCGCATGGGGAGACAATTACTATGGCCAATGCGATATCCCTTCACCTAACAGCGGCTTTACCGCCATTAGCGCAGGAAATCGTCACAGTCTGGGGCTTAAGGAAGATAGCTCGCTAATCGCATGGGGAAATAACGAATACGGCCAATGTGATATCCCTACACCTAACAGCGGCTTTACCGCCATCGCCGCAGGAGAATACAACAGCTTAGCTATAAGGGAGGTTCTGCCGCGGATAGAAGTATCAATGAAATTTGTCCCAAAGGAAATTGATCGCCATAGCGAAACTAAAAGAGTTATGGCCTTGATTCATTTGCCCGGTGATATTACCAAAGGCCAGGTCGATAAGGATCGGCCGATATTGCTCTATCCGGGTGAGATTGAATCGGTCCGTCAAGATGTTTACCAGCATGGCAAAGGCCATGAAAAAAATAAGCACATGTGTATTCGTGCCTTTTATGATAAAGACAAGCTAACCGCTGCTGTCGCTTACAACGGCAACGTTGAATTGGAAGTTATCGGAAGGTTAAAGAGTGGTCAATATTTCCGTGGAATCGATAGTATTATAATAAAGGATCAGCGCCTGTTGCAGGGGCAAGCGGCATTTGCCGGCTCGATAATCGCCTGGGGAGAGCAAATCGTCGGAGTGGATCTTAGCGGCGGCTTTACCGCCGTTAGCGCAGGAGAGTTATACAGTATGGGACTGAAGGCCGATGGCTCGATAACCGCCTGGGGAAACAACTTGAACGGTCAATGCGATATCCCTTTGCCTAACAGCAGCTTTATTGCCATCGCCGCAGGAAAATCGCACGCTCTTGGCCTCAAGCAAGATGGCTCTATAGTCGCTTGGGGGGGCAACTGGTATGACCAATGCGATATCACTTCACCTAACAGCGGCTTTATCCAAATCACCGCAGGGTATAACCACAGTCTGGGCCTTAAGGCTGACGGCTCGATAGTCGCATGGGGAGCCAACGACAAAGGCCAATGTAATATTCCTTCGCCTAACAGCGGTTTTATCGCCATTAGCGCAGGAACTTACCACAGTCTGGGCCTTAAGGCTGATGGCTCGATAATCGCATGGGGAGCCAACGACAATGGCCAATGCGATATTCCTTTGCCTAACAGCGGCTTTACCGACATTAGCGCAGGAGATTACCACAGTCTGGCTCTTAAGGAAGATGGCTCGATAGTCGCATGGGGAAGTAACACCGATGGCCAATGCGATATCCCTTTGCCTAACAACGGCTTTATCGACATCGCCGCAGGAGATTACCACAGTCTGGGCCTTAAGGCCGATGGCTCTATAGTCGCATGGGGAAGCAACGACTCTGGCCAATGCGATGTCCCTTCACCTAACAGCGGCTTTATCGACATCGCCGCAGGAGCGGCCCACAATTTGGGCCTCAAGACCAATGGCTCAATAGTCGCATGGGGAAACAACGTCGGCGGCCAGTGCGATGTTCCTCGGCCTAACAGCGGCTTTATCGACATCGCCGCTGGAGATTACCACAATCTGGCCCTTAAGCAAGATGGCTAAATAGTCGCCTGGGGTTGGAACAACGATGGCCAATGCGATATACCTTCGCCTAACAGCGGCTTTACCGCCATCGCCACAGGAAAAGGATGGAACGGAGTTCACAGTCTGGGTCTTAAGGAAGATGGATCGATAGTCGCATGGGGATACAACGGCTCTGGCCAATACGATGTTCCTGAACCTAACACCGGCTTTATCGCTATCGCTGCAGGAGATGGCTACAGTCTGGGACTTAAGGCCAATGGATCGATAGTCGCATGGGGAGACAACTTCTTTGGCCAATGCGATGTTCCCTGGCCTAACAGCGGCTTTATCGACATCGTAGCAGGAAATGACCACAGTCTGGCCCTCAAGGAAGATGGCTCGCTAATCGCTTGGGGTTGGAACAGCTATGGCCAATGCGATATACCTTCGCCTAACAGAGGCTTTACCGCCATTAGCGCAGGAAATGACCACAGTCTCGCCCTTAAGGAAGACGGCTCGCTAATCGCCTGGGGAAACAACAGCTATGGCCAATGTGATATCCCAGAGCCTAACAGCGGTTTTACCGCCATAGCCGCAGGAAGGCACTACAGCCTTGGACTTAAGGACGATGGCTCGATAATCGCCTGGGGATACAACGCCTCTGGCCGATGTGATATTCCAGAGCCTAACAGCGGCTTTACCGCCATCGACGCAGGAGCATACCACTGCTTAGCTATAAGGGAGGTTCTGTCGCCAATAGAAGTACCGATGAAACTAACTCCGCAAAGAATTATCCGGCACAGCCGAAGCAAACTCATAATGGTGTGGTTACGTTTACCGGAAGATATAACCAAAGACCAGGTTGATAGTAATGAGCCGTTGTTACTTTATCCCGGCGGCATCGAAGCCGAACTACAGTATGTTTTTGAGCAAGGCAAAAAAGGCAATAAGCGTGTGAGCATTTTTGCCTTCTTCGACAAGTCAGAACTGACCGAAGCCATCCCTGATAATGGACAGGTGCAATTAGAAGTCCTCGGCTATTTAACTACCAGCCAGGAATTTTACGGCTCCGGCTTCATCACTATACTTGATCGCCAACAGCCCCGGAAATGGCGCTTGCTAAAAAATCAATAACACCCTGACCCGCAAATTAAAACCAAAGGGCTGAGAGCTTAAAAACTCCCAGCCTTTTCTTTAACTTTTACTTTTCACATCTCCCGTTCAAATGCTCAACTTTCTGCTGCTCCCCTTACCCCCCTCCAGTACGACTTATTATGTTTTTTGTTCAGCAAAATCCCTTACCGCTCATCGCCCACTCTTTCAGCATCAGCTACAATCCTCTCGCCACGCTCCCCATGCCTCCCCACCGGAGAGGAAAAGTACCGCCGGACACGCCCGCCACCCCAACTCCCCGCTATTGCTGCCTTCTGCTCGGAAGCTATTTTATCCGTACGCCTGTGGCGTACTTACTGGAGGTTTCCTCGTTGCGGCCTCCGGCACCAACAGCTACTCCCCACGCAATACGCGATACGCAAGACGCACTACGAAACATCCGCCTCCGGCAACAACAGCTCACATCCTCAGCAAGCGAACCAGCCCACCCAAACC
>CAZIKS010000065.1:0-17426 GCA_964539795.1 uncultured Pirellulales bacterium | reverse complement strand
CAGGGTTTTGTCATCGGCGGGTCTGGTCAGGAATGTGACAGCCATCCAACTGGTTGGTGTTATAACAACACCTATAATCAATTGGTATTGTGGCCAGTGCCATTCTTCCATATGGAATATTTCTGGGATTGGCGTAAAGCCCAGCCACTCGTGGATTACTACCAGATACAAAGCCACTATGAAGGAAACAATCATGCCGGTTATTTCGGCCCATGCATTTATTCGCCACCAGAACCATCGCAGGATGAATATCGAGCCGGTTCCGGCGCCAATCTGCAGTAAAATGTGAAATCCCTGCAAGGCGTTTTTAAGTATTAACGCTACGCCAAAAGCGAGTAGCATAAGCACGACGGTGGAGATTCTGCCGACCAAAACGAGTTCTTTTTCCGGCGCTTCGGGTTTGAGAAAACGCTTGTAGAAGTCATTGACTACGTAAGACGAGCCCCAGTTGATGTGTGAGGCCATAGTTGACATATAAGCGGCGATGAGTGAGGCTACCACCATTCCTAAAAGTCCATGCGGCAGATATGTCAGCATAGCCGGATAGGCTATGTCATTTTTAACAAAATTTTCGGAAACATGCGGAAATCGTTCCTGGAGTGATGCCAGGTCCGGGAATACTATCATCGAGGCCAGCGCCACGAGAATCCATGGCCAGGGGCGAAGTGCGTAATGGCAGCAATTGAAAAGCAGTGTAGCTCCCATTGCGTTCTTTTCATCTTTTGCCGAGAGCATTCTTTGGGCCAGATATCCGCCGCCACCGGGTTCTGCACCGGGATACCAGATGTTCCACCACTGCGCAGCTATGGGGATAACAAAGATAGGAATTAATGTTATGGGGTCGGTGAAGTCAGGCCAAAGACTGAGGTTGCCACTGACGTTTTCGTGTGAGATGAGTCCTGATAGTCCTCCGACTTCGGGGATTCTGCATGCGACGACGGCGGCGACGATGGCGCCGGCCATAGCAAAACTGAAGAGGAAAAAATCAGTTAGTACCACAGAGCGCAATCCGCCGAGTCCACAATATACGACCGTTACAACCAGGGCGACGGCAATAGTTTTCATCGGCGAGAAGTTCAGGAGGACTCCTCCGATTTTGATAGCTGCCAGTGAGACAAGACCCATTATGATAACATTGAAGAATACCCCGAGGTACAGTGCCCTGAATCCGCGGAGAAAAGCGGCGGCTTTTCCACTGTATCGAATTTCATAGAACTCGACGTCGGTCATTACCTTAGAACGTCGCCAGAGTTTTGCGTAAACGAAGACGGTCAACATTCCGGTGAACAGAAATGGCCACCAGAGCCAGTTCCCGGCCACGCCGTGAGTACGTACGATGTCGGTTACAAGGTTGGGGGTGTCAGTTGAGAATGTTGTGGCGACCATTGAGATGCCAAGCAGCCACCAGGGCATTGTGCGCCCGGAGAGGAAGAACTCCGAAGAGCTTTTGCCCGCCCGTTTGGCGACGATGACGCCGATTGACAGGATAACAGCAAAAAAGATTCCTATTATTGCCCAGTCAATTACTGCTAATCCAAAATCACTTTCAGCTAATAGAAACATAAAAGCACTCCTTTACAAAAGTTAATAATGTTTTCCGGTTTACCAATCCCACAGTGAAAACGACCCCTGTGGAAAAACAAAACGATACCCGAATATTGCAAATGCAGCAAGCCTATTTTCCAGAAAATTTTGTTAAATACGGCCATCACCGGTGTTAGAAAAAATGTAAGAATTACATCAAAATGCTCTAAATATCGGCATTTATGTTTATAAATCAGGTCATAGCCTGCAAAAGTGTTGTCTTAATAGCGTAAAAGTTGTGACATAAGGCGGTTTGGAGGATATGTTTTGGAAACAACGAAAGAAAGTTTATAAGATTGGCCGCTTTTCTGGTTGCTTTGTACATACCCCGGCGGTATAATGCCCTGTGTCGATAGCCATCTGATTTATCATAAAAACGCAGGCAAAAATTACTAAAAACTTGCCCTTATACCGACAAATACTGCAAATGCACATACTTTATAGGACTGTTTTTACTAACCTTTATAGGAGAATCCCAATGGCTGAATCAGTCGTACAACAAACCGGTGATTTTACGAAAGCCCTGTTGCGGCCTGCTTTTGTTGTATTTTTATTGTTGTGGTTATGTATTGAGTGCGTCGGTGCCGAGAAGCCCACGATTGATACCAGCAGGGGTGAACAAATGATTACAGAATATTTCCGTGCCCAGACCGCCGAGCTTCAGGAGAAGTGCCTGGCCGATATCAAAACGCTGGAAGACTGGGAAGCGAAGCGAGAGGTTTATCGCAAACAGTTGTTCGAGATGCTGGGACTTGAGCCGTTTCCTACAAAGACAGACCTCAAAGCCGTCATTACCGGCCGAGTTGAGCACGAGGAGTTTTTCGTTGAGAACCTTCATTTCCAGTCGGTTCCCGGTCTGTACGTTACATGCAATCTTTACATCCCCAAGGGGCTGACCGAGCCTGCGCCGACGATTTTGTATGTTTGTGGGCACGCAATAGGCATAAAGGACGGCGTTCGTTATGGCAACAAGGTCCCTTATCAATATCACGCCGCCTGGTTTGCACGGCACGGCTACGTGTGTTTTGTTATCGATACGGTACACCGCGGCGAGATTGAAGGTATTCATCACGGGACAAAGCAATACGATATGTGGTGGTGGAACAGCCGTGGTTACTCCTCGGCGGGTGTGGAGGCTTTTAACAGCATCCGTGCACTGGATTATCTTGAGACGCGTAAGGAAGTTGACAGCAGCCGTTTCGGAGTTACCGGCCGTTCAGGCGGCGGGGCGTATAGCTGGTGGCTTGCCGCGCTCGATGACCGTATCAAGGTGGCCGTTCCCGTTGCCGGCATTACCGACCTTCAGAACCACGTTGTGGACGGCTGCGTGGAAGGACACTGCGATTGTATGTTTATGGTGCACACGTACCGATGGGATTATCCACTCGTCGCTGCACTGGTGGCGCCGAGGCCGCTTTTAATCTCTAACAGCGACAAGGATGGCATTTTCCCACTGGATGGTGTTGTGCGAGTGTACGAAAAGGCGCGCAGAATCTACAAGCTGTGCGGCGCCGAGAAAAACATCGGTCTGCACATTACCGAAGGCCCGCACCGCAGCACACAGTCGCTGCGGGTGCACACGTTTACATGGTTTAATCGTTTTCTAAAGGGCGAAACACCTCTTATAGACAAACCGGCTGTTCCCTTCTTCGAGTGGGAGCAGCTCAAGGTCTTCGATGATCTTCCAGCCGACAGCATAAATATGCGGATACAGGAAACGCTTACGGCTAAGGCAGCGCCGCCATCGGTACCAAAATCGCCCGACCAGTGGGTCAAACAACGCACCGGGTGGATGAATGCACTGCGGGAAAAATCATTTCGCGGTTGGCCGAGCGAAGCACAGGCTGGTCCGCTCGATGTTGAACAGGTTTTCTCTGTCCAGCGACACGGTATTCGTCTAAGCGCTTTTGACTTTACCAGTCAGCAGCATATCCGTTTGCGGTTTTATTTAGCTCAGCGTGCCGGGCTTGATGAGGCCGATAAGGTGGTTATTAAAGTACTGGATGAGCAGGGTTGGACGGAATGGCTGGCTGCTGTTAGTGCAGGTTTTGCGGCTGAACTAAAAGACCAGCCGTTGCCGGATACAAATGAAGAAGCTTTCAGGCAGTATGTTGAGGCATTCAAAAACACGAACAATGCGGTAGCTTATGTAATGCCCCGCGGTATTGGGCCGACTATTTGGAGCACAGACAAACGCAAGCTGAAAGAAATTCGCCGGCGTTTTATGCTTCTCGGCCAGACGCTTGATGGTATGCGGACGTGGGACGTGCGGCGGGCGATACAGGCGGTGCGGAGCAGGAGTATCGAATCGCTTCGCGATGTGCCTGTTTGGCTTGAAGGGCGGGGCCACATGGCCGGTATCGCTTTGTATGCCTCGCTGTTTGAGCCTGATATTGCCGGTCTTGACTTGTCAAATCTGCCGCTTTCACATCACGATGGGCCGATATATCTCAACGTTCTTCGCTACCTTGATATGCCCTGTGCAGTGGCGATGGCCTCCGAACGCAGCCGGGTCAACCTATATCAGAATGATGATGCCGGCTGGCAATTTCCAAAGGCTGTTGCGGACAAACTCGGCTGGCCCGAAGAGTAGCTTCAAATCCATACGGTCTCGACCGCCGGTAAACTATAATCTGTGAGTTGATTTTTTAATGATAATTGATTTTAAGGGAGGTGTTGGAAGAATGAGACACAAAAAACATGAAACATTTCTGATTGTACTGCTTTTTGTAATTCTGCACTGGACGATATCGCCTGCATTACTCTGTGGGCAACAACAAGCCAAACCGGATAAAGGCAGCTCCGAGGTTGAATTGGGCCTGGCGGCAAAATACCCCGGCGACAAAGGTATTGAGAAAGATGGGGCAGTCCTTTTTACCACCGGATTTGAAAAAGAAGGACTCGACGGCTGGTGGGATATCCGCAATAGAGACGGCATCAAATTTGTTGACGATAGTTCCATCATTCACAGCGGCTCGAAATGTTTGCAGATGACCGCTGTCAAAGGCAAGGATGAGGGTTCTGATATGAAATACACTTTGACCGAGGGTGTGGACCAGCTTTATATGCGTTTCTACTGTCGTTTTCACAAGGATACTCTTGGTCCGCATCATTTTATCATAATGGGCACACACGTTAAAGGCTGGTGGGCCAATGCCGGCCGTCGGCCTCCGGGCGATAAGGGTTTCTGGACCAATATCGAACCGCCGACCGACAAGCGGGGTTGGGAGTTCTACACTTATTGGCACAAAATGCGCAGTTGGAACAATCAGGACGGCACGCCCAACAATCCGCCCGAGGGCGATGGACGAAGCTTTTACGGCAATACATTTGTTCCCGATAACCAGCCGACCGGTCTTCCAAGGGACCGCTGGATTTGCGTGGAAATTATGATGAAGACCAACACCATCGGCAAGTCAGATGGTGAACAGGCGTTCTGGATAGACGGCAAAAAAATGGGACACTGGAAGCCGGGCGAGCCGATTGGGAGCTGGTTTCGTGCCACGTTCCACACTTCCGGAGACTATAACATCGACCCAAAGCCGTTCGAAGGCTATGATTGGCGCAGCGACCCGAATCTGAAGCTCAACCACATTATCCTCCAGTGGTACATCTCCAAAGAACACGGTCTGAAATCCAAAGTTGACGAAAATATTGTGTACTACGACGACATAGTGCTGGCTACGGAATATATTGGTCCGCAGGTCAAAACTGCCTCTAACAATCCATAAAACTCAAAGGCCGATAGAATTCAGTTGTTGAATGAAGACTTGATTAAACTAAAAGGATGAAAATGAGACGCAAAAAAGCAAGGGGATTCCTGTTCGGACTATTATTTGTAATTTCAATTAGGTTAGTATTACCTGTGGCTGTCTTTGCTGGAGTACAGTCAAAGCCGGAAGCCGTCAAGACTGGTGTAGAGCTTGGCCTGGCGGCAAAATACCCCGGTGATAAAAACATAAACCGGGATACTGACGTTATCTTTGCAACCGACTTCGAAAACGGTATTACCGGCTGGACAGAGTATCGCAATAAACCAGCTATTACCATAAACAAGGACCCGGCAATCGTCTGCGGCGACTTGGCCTGCGTGCAAATCACCGCCATCCATAAAAAAGATGAAGGCGGCGACTTTTTGTTCCACTTGCCTGTCCCGCAGGATCAGCTTTACGTTCGCTTCTACGTCCGCTTCCACAAAGATACGTTCATGGCAGGGCACTTCGTCAGAATGCGTGCCGTCAAGTTCAAGCCCCGCTTCTGGCCAAGCGCCGGCTCACGTCCGCCCGGCGATAAGGCTTACTGGTCAACCATATGTCCGCCATACCCGGAGAAGGACCGGTCATGGCGTTTCTACACATATTGGCACGAAATGCACAGTTGGCAAAACGATGACGGCTCGCCCAAAAATCCTCCTGATGGTGATGGACGCAGCTTTTATGGCAACACCTTCTTTCCCTTCAAAGAGCCCGGCAAATTCGCACGTGAAAAATGGTACTGTGTCGAATTTATGCTCAAAGCCAACACACCCGGCAAACACGACGGCGAACAGGCCGCCTGGATTAATGGTGAAAAAATAATGCACTGGAAGACCGGCTGTATCGATGGAATCTGGTTTCGTGACCGCTTCCGCTTCTCTGAAGACTGGATAAAAAATCCGAAGCCATTCGAAGGTTTCAATTGGCGAACCGACCCGAACCTTAAAATCAATATAGTAAACTTCCAGTGGTGGGTGCCCGACTACCAGTCCGTCGAGTCAACCAATGGTATCTGCATCGTTTACTTCGATGATATTGTAATAGCCAAGAAATATATCGGTCCTCGCATAGAAAAATCGTCCTGAACACAATGATATAACGCCAAAAGTTTGGCAAGGAGTACGTAAAATGAACTTACACTCTTTAATGTTAAAAGTAATGCTAATCGCACTTATTATAGGTGGTGCAACACAAATTGTCCCCGCCGGCAATAATTCTGAACTCGGCCTGGCGGCGAAATATCCGGGCGATAAGGGTATCGAGAAGAACCCGGCGGTGATTTTTGCCACGGGCTTCGAGCCGGAAAAAACGCTTTCCGGTTTTACAATGCTCCGCGCACCGCAGACCATCACCATAAATACAAAGCCAAAATTTGTTCATTCCGGCCAAAACAGCACACAGGTTACGGCCACGCGGGGCAAAGACAGCGGCGGCGCTTTAATCTACCGCTGGGAAAAAGGGGTTGACCAGCTTTATTTCAGGTTCTACTGCCGGTTCCACGAGGACACCTGCCACCCGCATCATTTTGTCAACATCGGTGCCTGCGCTCCGGGCAAAGAGACGGAAGGCAATGCTGGCAAAAGGCCCAAAGGAAATGAGCTTTTTTCAACAACTATCGAGCCGCCCGGAGACAAGACCGACTGGTCGCTTTATACATATTGGCACCAGATGCATAGCTGGCAAAACGAGGACGGCAGCCCGAATAATCCCCCCGATGGAGACGGGCGAAGCTTCTACGGCAACTTATTTACACCGGTTAAAAAGACCAACAACTTTGAGCGGAGAAAATGGATTTGCGTTGAGTTTATGCTCAAAGCCAACACGCCCGGCAAATTCGACGGCGAGCAGGCGGTGTGGATAGACGGCAAAAAAACCATGCACTGGAAGACCGGTTGTATCGATGGAATCTGGTTCCGTGACCGCTTCCGTTTCTTCGAAGACTGGATAAAAAATCCCAAACCATTCGAAGGATTCAACTGGCGAACCGACCCCAACCTTAAAATCAATCGCATTAATCTGCAGTGGTATGTCTCCGACCGTGTGACTGAAAATGCAACCGTTGACCGGAACATCGTACATTTCGATGATGTTGTCATTGCCACGGAATATATCGGCCCTATGGTCGATGATGTCTCTAAAAAAACGCAAAGTCCCAGGGCGGATTTGATTCAGCCCTTGAAGGAGAACCCGAGTAAATCGAAAGGATAGGAAAAATGAAGCACAAACAAGCAAAGAGATTTCTGACAGGATTATTATGTATACTTTTATGCTGGTTGGTATTACCTGTGGTTGTATGTTCGTCAGAGCGGGCCGAAGTCGAGCAGGGACTGGCGGCAAAATATCCCGGTGACAAAGACATTGAGAGTGACCCTGCCGTTATCTTTGCTTCCGGTTTCGAGGACGGCTTTGAGAAATGGACACGTTTCAGAAACCGGCCTGTCGTTAAAATAGTCAGCGATGAAGCGATTGTTCACAGCGGTTCCGCCAGTGCGGAAATAACAGCTACACGCGGCAAAGACAGCGGAGGTGATGTTGGTTACAATCTTGCGGCAGGGGTGAATCAGCTCTATATGAGGTTCTACTGCAGGTTTCATAAAGATACCGTTGGAGTGCACCATTTTGTAAATATGGGTGGAAACAGCAAAGATTACCGTCCCGGTGGTCACGCGGGCCAGCGTCCCCACGGGGATAAACATTTCGGTACAACCATCGAACCTCCGAACGACAAGAGCAGATGGTTCTTCTATACTTACTGGCATCAGATGCATAGCTGGGAGAATCCTGACGGCAGGCCGAACAATCCACCTGATGGCGACGGCAGAAGCTTTTATGGGAACAATTTTGTCCCCGAGGGTCAGCCGAGCGGCCTTGTACGAGAGCAATGGATATGCGTGGAATTTATGACCAAATTAAACTCCGTCGACAAATCAGACGGGGAACAGGCATTCTGGATAAATGGGAAAAAGATGGGACACTGGAGGCCGGGTGAGCCCGTCGGAACGTGGATGCGTGATATGTTCAGGACATCCGGACAATTTAACACCGACCCGAAACCATTTGAAGGATTTAGCTGGCGGACCGATGGTGAGCTGAAAATCAACTATGTTAATTTGCAATGGTATGTATCCGAGCGGATTGCCAAAGAGGGTCAAACAGACAAAAACATCGTGTATTTTGACGATGTAGTATTGGCCACGGAATATATCGGCCCTATGGTTGATGATGTCTCTACAAAACCCGCGACGCCGAAAGTTGACTTTGTTCGGCCATTGGAAGAAGACCCTATAAAGCAATTGCCGGAGGTCTTTTTCTTTGAGGATTTGGAGACCATCGGTGAGCTTAAAGAAAGTTTTCATAATATCGGAGGCAATTTCCGTGTTACCGGTGAAGATGTCATCAGCGGCCAAAAGGCCCTTCAGATGGCCTACATACCCAAAGAGCAAATGACGGGCGACCCGGGCAGTGCCGGCTATCTTGGTCACTTCTTCGGTGATAATCCCCTGACTCGGCGAATTAAAAACAAAAAACCTTATAACAGGGTTTACGCCCGCTGGTATCATAAATTTGAAGAAGGCTTCAAAACCCAGCAGCCCCGGGGGACATTGCCGCCCAAAATGGCGCGTATGCGATGTTACGGTCCTGACTGGAAAGCTATTTACACCGTACTTTTCTGGATTGAAGGTAAAGACGGCCACATAGCTATTGAACGTCATACAAGAGCCCCGAACGTTCACAGGGAATGGCTGCCTAACTACCATACGACATGGGGTTTTTTGAACGAAGGAAATATGGGTCGCTGGATTCATCTTGAGCTTTCTGTATTGCTGGGAAAAGGGCCGCGAAGTGACCGAATTCAGGCCTGGGCCGACGGCATGCTCATATGTGATATCCCGAATGACGACCTTGCCGCTGGTTTTAAGGAACTTACCTTGAACGCTATGCAATGGGATTGCTACTGGAACGGAGGCAGCCCGGCCAGCCAGTCGCGCTTTTATGACGACCTGGTTTTATCGACAGAAGCAATCGGGCCGGTGCGTACGCCGCTGAACCCTGTTATTGTAAAAGCTGGGCCTGCAAATGCGAAAGGCCCAAAACAGCAGCAGTGGGAAGTTGAAGTTGCACAAAGCAGGCAGGTACCTGTTTCGCTTGCCGACAAAGTAAGAACCCCTGAAATCAAGCACACTACTGTTTGGAAAGGTATGGTTGAGGGAAGCGGCAACACTGTGGCGGTTGACTCGAACAATGGGAAGTTTGTCGGATTGAGGCAGGGCAGGTCGGAATTAGCCCCTAACACACTGCATTGTGTTCGCCTGCGTCAAAAGTCAGACACTGGTGTCTGGTCCGGCTGGTCAAAATGGCATTCGGCTTTCGCCACAACCTGGCGACAGAACGCTAAAAAACAGGATAAAACGCCCCCTGTCGGCTTCCTTCTAAAACACAATAAATAATAAAAAAATCATTGCTGAATATGTTATAATATAAAATAACCGTTTAGCGTTAATATCAGAATAATGATGTTTTTTTAGGAGGAATGTAATGTGTCGGCGATTATCTTACTTATTTTCATTTGTTCTGATTTTTGGCCTTGCTGGTAATGCCTCAGCATATTTCGGGGACGATTTTGAGTCTTACAGCGACACACCGGATCTGAAGAATACATGGGATCCGACAGGAGCAACCGAGACATACTATAAACTCACGATGGGTTATATACACGCCGGCATGAAGGCGTTAGAGCTATCTTTCTACAACTTCGAATTTCCATACTATTGTGGCGTCAGCCGCACCGACCTCCCCTCTGACTGGACTTTAAACGGCACTGCTGCAGGACTGTCGTTTTGGTTCAGGGGCGACCCTGCCATTGACCAGATGTACGTAAAGATTACCGACAGCGACGACAGAGAGGCTGTGGTCAGGTACAGCGATGCATGGGATCCCAATGACCTTGTATTGGTACAGTGGCAGCAGTGGGATATCATCCTGCGGTATTTCATAGAAAATAATCCCAGCTTTAATATGACTGCGGTCGAGACCCTTGAGATTGGCGTCGGTGAACCTGATAGTTCCGTTCCCGGGGACCCGGCGGTCGGTTTCGTTTATATAGATGATATCGAACTGCACAAGTGCCTTTATCAGTCGCAGATTGATTTAAATGGTGACTGCGTGATTGATTGGCTCGATGTTATTATATTTGCAGGTGACTGGCTCGACCAGGGAGGAGCCCCGGCTGATATGGACAGCGATGGCGGTGTTAATTTCAGGGATTATTCAATAATGGCTGGCTACTGGCTCGAAGAAGCCCAGGAGTTCATACCACAGGGCCGTTCAGGCATAGCCTCGAATTACATCGGCGACGTTGGGATAGAGAGTAACCCCAGTGTTATTTTATACGAGGACTTCGAAACACGAGATATTGGTACTTTAACGCCTTACTGGACGGAAGTTGACAACGATGCCGACGAACTTGAGATATCTTCCGAGGTACCACCGTCCAGCCCTGGCAGCCGTTCACTTAAGAATACCTCTCGTCGTGGTATTGGTAAAGATGGGGGAGCGGTTAAAAAGCTCTTTCCGAGTAAATACAACGAATTATATGCGCGTTTCTATGTGAAGTTTGCATACGATTTTGGTTTCATGCATCACTTCTGCAAACTTGGTACCGAGATGGGCGGCGGTGCCGGCCAGCGTCCGACAGATAGATTCTGGACGGGTCTCGAACCTTCTACTGAGCTTAGCCACTACTATCCATCGACGGAATACCCGCCTCCGGGTTTCTGGCACTTCTATACCTATTGGCCCCATATGAAGTCGTGGCAGACCCCGGAAGGCGTGCCCGACCCCTGCAATTCGCTTCCTCCCTACTACGGCAATGACTTTTCACCGCAGGTGCCTACATTTGTCCCTCGCAATGAGTGGATATGTGTAGAATATATGATGAGGGCCAACTCCGACACCAGCGACCCGGAAAACAGCGATGGCGTTCAGCGATTTTGGATAAACGGCGAACTCATCGGAAACTGGGCCCCGGGGACGCCCATCGGCTACTGGTATCGTGCTACTTTCCGACTCGACCCGGCAGACCCGCGCAGCGGGCCTTTCGAAGGTTACCGCTGGCGCGACTTTCCCTCTGTGGGGCTGGAGTACTTCAAGATAGAGAACTATGTTTCCGATACCGCTTTCCAAAGCAGTGAACAATATAAAATAGATAATCCCGGTTTTGTTATCAACGACCAGGAGGCCACCTGCTGGTTCGACCACGTTGTCGTTGCGACCAGTTATATAGGGCCGATTCAGCAATAATATGGCGAATGACAAACCTGCTTTGTTGTAACATTTGCTGGCTGGATAAAGAATTATAAGATAATCTTAAGATTATTCGTTTAGTGAAAGGAGTTGAAAAATGAGACAGGAAAAGATAACGATGTGCTTGATTATTCTGCTTTCTGTAAGCTTGGTTTGCAGTACGGCAATTGTAAAGGCCGCTGCTTCGGATTCTCCCCAGGTGCCCCGCATCGATTCGGTAGTCCCTCTGGAAAAGCAGCCCCACCAAAGCGATGCAGATACAATTTGGTATGATGATTTTAACCACGGCCGAAAAAAATACGGAGAGGAAAGCGGAAAACTCGATTCAAAGCAGGCTTTTGGTAATACAGGCAAATCGATGCATTGTTTATATGAAAAAGGCTCACAGGGTAAGGGTAACCGCAAAGTCTTTTTCGGAGATAGTCCTGCAGGCGGCGGTTCTGTAGTTCGAAAAAGTGAGAAATTCGACGAGATTTATTTCCGCCTGTATGTAAAACATCAGCACGGATGGACCGGAGGACACCCTGCAAAACTCGCACGTGCCACAAGTATGGTTACAAGCGGGTGGGCCCAGGCTATGATTGCACATGTCTGGGGAGGCGGTGGAGATGTCCTTACACTGGATCCCGCCAGCGGTGTTGAGGGTGGTACCATTGTTACCAGAAAATATAATGATTTTGACAAGCTGAAATGGCTCGGCAACAGGCCAGCTTCAAAGTTTCCGATTTCCGCAACCTCCGAGTCCGACTGCTGGGTGCCACTGGAGTGCCGTGTTAAGTTGAATACCCCGGGTAAAAGTGATGGTATCAACCAGCTTTGGATAGACGGTCGACTTGAATGCGAAAGGCATAACCTTAATTTCAGAGGTAGCTATGACAAACACGGTATTAATGCCGTGTTTCTTGAAAGCTACTGGAACCGCGGCTCACCCGTGACCCAGTCACGCTGGTATGACAATTTCATAGTCTCGACAAAACCCATAGGACCTGTAGTTTGCCCCGCCAATCCTGTTTTGGTCAGGACTCCGTATTATGGTCCGGGAGAACTCGCAGAATGGGAAGTACAACTCGCCGGCGATTTTGATGGTAAAGACGTGGTGTTCAAATCGAACATTCTAAAGGCTTCGGAGAAGGTCACAATAGAAAATAGTGCCGGTATTTTCACTGGTTCATTGGCTGGAGCAGACAAGCTGGCCGATGGAAAAACTTATTATGCCCGCGTCCGGCAGAAGGGTACAACCGGCGATTGGTCCGATTGGAGCAGGTGGCACCAGGGTTTCGTAGCTTCTACTGCAGATGCAGCTGTAAAAAAAAAATAAAACTTGACACCGGCTTGGCGGCAAACTATCCCGATGACAAAGGCATAGAGAAAAATCCGGCTGTTATCTTTGCTTCCGGCTTCGAGCAGGGTTTTGAAGGGTGGACCGAATACAAAGAAAATATCAGTGTTATCGTCAAAGACCCTGATATTGTCCACGGCGGTTCAGCTTGTTTACAAAGTACCGCTACCCGAGGCAAAGATACCGGCGGTGACGTCGTGTTCAGATTTCCCAAACCTGTGGATCAGCTTTACCTGCGTTTTTACTGTAAATTCCACAAAGATACGATTATGCCTCACCATTTTGTCAAACTCCGTGCTATTCCCAGAGGTTTCTGGGGCAATGCCGGCAAGCGTCCCCCGGGAGACAAGGCCTTTTGGACGGGAATCGAGCCTACTTCAAAGCGCACCTGGCACTTTTACACTTACTGGCACAAAATGCACAGCTGGCAAAATCTGGATGGCACACCGAATAACCCTCCGGATGGTGACGGACGCAGCTTTTACGGTAATAATTTCACACCGGACAACCAGACACCCTTTGAACGTGAACAGTGGATTTGTGTCGAGGCAATGATAAAAGCCAACACACCGGGCAAGTCGGATGGTGAAATGGCTTTTTGGATAGACGGCCAAAAAATCGGACACTGGAAACCGGGTTCACCAATCGGAACCTGGGTCACGGATAAGTTCCATACCTCTGGCCCTTATAACAAAAACCCTAAGCCGTTTGAAGGTTTCGATTTCAGGTTGGTCGATTCGGTCAAGCTAAATCAGTTTTCCCTGCAGTGGTACATCTCCGAACGCGTCGCCGAAAAGGGACAAGCGGTCAAAAACAGTGTTTACTTTGATGATGTCGTCGCGGCCACAGAATATATAGGTCCCAGAGTGGAAGAGTAATTATCTGAAAACCAGCAATCTATTGTTAAAGGAACTGAAAAATGAGATATGGAAAAGTAACGACGTATTTGTTTATATTGCTCTTTATAATCTCCGGCAGGGGGGTACTGCCTCTAAATGCAAGTGGTACTGAGCAGGCGAAACTACTCGATTCCATTGAGACACAGGACAGAGTGAACCGTTGGAACTCAAGTGGGACAATTACTTTATCCGCCATACACGCTACCGATGGAGAACATTCACTCCGGATAGCCTATGACCAGGTCGCCCCGAGTTTTGGTATATCAGGATTTGACGTTGATATCAGCGGCTATAGAAAAATCAAGCTTGATGCTTATATCGAAGGCGCACCAATGACCGTAAATGCCAGGTTCAAAGATACCAACGGCAACGTTTACACATCATGGTACTATCTCATCAACAAAGGATACAACGTGATTGAGTATTCCATTGCCGGTCTGGCGACAAAAATTGACACAAAGCATTTCGCCGGCTTTGAAGCGAGGTCAGACTCTGCCTATTCAGGAAGCTATGTTGCCGATATTTCCGAGATGGATGGAAAACAGGGACCTCAAAGGGCGGCTATTGTTTATATAGACAATCTGCACCTGACAAAAGGCCCTGATGATGATAGCTGGCTTTTGAAGCCAAAACCGAGTAGGCCCATAATAAAAATCCCCGGAAATATTATTCAAAACAATGATTTTGAACTGGGAATGCAGAACTGGGGCTCATGGGGAAAGTGGGACGGCGGAGCCTATACTTTCGGCTCGGGGCAAGGTGAAAATGTAAAATCAGGCCAGGCCTCACTGGCTATCATCTGCGAGACTCCAGGCCGAGGTGGTGTCTGGACGGGCATGGAAATTCAAGCTGGTGAGTACACATTGACCTATTGGGTCAAAGGTTCGGCTTCAGGGTGCAAAATGTTTCACAATTTGGGTAACGCCAGAACCATAGAAGGCGCCGGCAGCGAGTACTTTGATGTCCCGACTGACTGGACAAAAAGAGTCTCCACGCTCAAAGTCGAAAATCAGACTCAAAGCAGCCTATATATCTATAGTGTTGGACCGGGTACGGTATATATCGATGCCGTTTCATTAGTTCGCAAAACAGCAGGTGCAGATGACACTTCCGAACAGGCAAAACAATCCTTAAAACTGAAAAAACCGAAGAAAGTTACTCTCGATAAAAACCGGATACTCATCGACGGCAGGCTGTTTTTTCCTATTGGAATATATAACGGTAAGCCCTCCGAATTAACCGGTACAGGTTTTAATCTCCTCTCAACTGTTGAAGGAGTCAGTGATACGATGGCGGCGCTTGACGAATGCGAGAAATATGGGATGATGATGTGGGTGAGTTTAACGGGGCTTGCCCGTTCACACCTCCCCGCAAGGGCCGATGAAATTGCACGTCAGTATAAAAATCATCCGGCTCTTCTTTGCTGGTATAACTGCGATGAGCCGGACCACAGCTCCTGGAACGTGCCTCCCACGGAGATTCGTGCTATGTCAAAAACCCTTGCCGCCGAAGACGACAATCATCCGAGTTCTGTCTTGTTTATGGCCTGGGCCCCGAGTAATAGTTATCAATATGCCGACAGTGCGGACATTTTAATGATGGACCCTTACAGTTGGAATATACCCACGCTTCTCGCCCAGGTTGATACTTTGCGCCATGCAGCCGGGCCGGACAAACCTATGTGGATAGTTCTGCGTTTCGGATGGGACAATCAAAAAGAACCTTCAGCGGAGTATCTTTACGCTACTACATACGGGGCAATAACCCACACCGCCGACGGTGTGCTCTGGTTCTCTTATTCTTACTCTAAAAGGCATCCGGATATTTGGCAGGTCCTTAAGAAAATTTCGCTTGAACTCAAAGAGCTAAGCCCCATACTTTTATCTGGTACCTCTTCGCAAAAGGTTTCTGTCTCCAACCCCGATATTCATACACTCCTGAAAGAGCATAATGGCCAAACCTGTCTTATTACCGTAAACATCAGCACAGAACCCGTTGAAAATATAAAATTGACAATTGCCGGCGCCACCGCCGGCCAGGCCGATGTAAAATTCGAAAACAGGTCGACCCCTGTTGTAAACGGCGTTATAACTGACAGCTTCAAATCAAATGAAAGGCATGTTTATGTGTTATCAAAATAAAAGGACCGCTTTATGTTTGTCATTTTTTTTATTAGTGTTTCCTGGTCTGGCGGTATCAGCCGCTAACTTTACACCCATAAGTCACGGCGACGAAAATTGGGAGAAGCATACCGGATTGTGGGTATGCCCGCGGCTTGGTGGTGTGGCGGACATTTTGCCTTTGTCCACCAGACTGTATGCAACCAGCCAGTCCGTCACCGACGGCGTAGCATTGCGAATCGACATTTCCAAAGGCTCGAAGGGCACAATCACCATGGAAAACTCACCTTTCCAGCCCGACACCGCTGGCATAACTTTTTATGCTAAGGCATCTTCACCTCTTGAAGTGGTGGTTGCCAATCGTACAAAGGTTAATGTAACATCACAGTGGCAAAAGTTTGACATTCCCTGGGAAAAACTCGGCACGGAAAAAAGCAAGCCATCTCTCGGCTGGGAGTTTCAACTCGAACTTGCTTCCCCGGCCAAAGAGGATTGCTGGCTGCTCATTGACCGTCTGGGCACCGAAGGTCCGGCCTTTGACCCTGCCCCGAATATAAAGCAGCAGCAGGGCACTGATATCACCATTAACACGAAAGATATCCTCGGAAATACAGCCGTACTCGCACCCACAATAGACAGGCTGAAGAATAAACAACCTTTCAGGATTATTGCTTTCGGCGATTCGGTTACAGCCGGCGCCCAGTGCAATCGGGGCAACTGGGACATCAAAAAAGAAGACCACGCACAATTTCTCTACTTCGGTCACATCGCTCATCTGTTGGAAAAGAAATATGGCTATAAAGGCATCGAGGCCGTCCAGAATGGCTATGGCGGCTGGACCGCAGAGCAGGGCAAAAAAGTAGTCGAAAAAGTCTTTCAGGATGTCAGGGGCGAAGATGTAATTATTATTGAGTTCGGCGGAAACGACCTCGGTTGGGCTAAAAGAACCATTGACCAATGGCTGATAAGTCTGGAGGCATTGGTCAATTCCGCCAAAAAGAAAACCTCACAGATAATTATTATGAGCATGACTACCGGTCCGAACATTCCGCCCATTAGCGATAACATCAGCCGCCGGTTTCGTGTCTTCGCTGACAAACAGAAGGTCGCCTTTGCTGATATTACCCACTGGAGTATGTACCGTGGCCAAAGATATGCGTGGGCTTATTTAGCCAATGGATATCATCCCGACTTTATGGGGCACATAATGATGGCTGAAGTAATGTTGCCCCTTTTTACCGTGAAACACTTTGATTGGCCGCCCTATGTGGGTAATCAAAAACCGTAATGCCTGAGGCAAATACGAACAAGGCAGGCTTCTGCTTCACCGACCGACGCCCTGACTTTGTAACAGTTGAGTTGTTGTCTCGTGTAGTGAATAAGAGCTGATATCAATAGGAGGCTCCGGATGTACTGCCTGCCCGCC
>CAZIKS010000064.1:0-17758 GCA_964539795.1 uncultured Pirellulales bacterium | reverse complement strand
GCAACCCGGAAACGGTCTCGACCGACTACGACACCTCCGACAAGCTTTATTTTGAGCCGCTCACCGTCGAAGACGTATTGAGCATATATGAAAAGGAAAAACCTGAAGGCATTATCGCCCAGTTTGGAGGCCAGACCCCACTCAATATCGCCGCAGAACTCGAACGCTCCGGAGTTAAAATAATCGGAACTACACCGGAGACTATAGATTTGGCCGAAGACCGCGACCGCTTCAGAGCAATGATGGAAAAGCTCGGCATACCTATGTCTGAATCCGGCATGGCAAGTAATCTCAAAGAGGCCCTCGCCATCGCCAAACGCATCGGCTATCCACTGATGGTTCGCCCTTCCTATGTGCTTGGCGGACGCGGTATGGAAGTTGTCCATGACGAGCAAATGCTGCGCCAGTATGTTGCCGCTGCTGTGGAAATAACACCGGAAAGGCCTATCCTGATAGATAAATTCCTCGAAAACGCCATCGAAGCAGAAGCTGACGCTATCTCCGACGGTACCGACGCCTTTGTGCCCGCAGTTATGGAGCACATCGAGCTGGCCGGCGTCCATTCCGGAGATTCTGCCTGTGTCATCCCGCCGGTAACAATACCCCAAAAGCATCTCGACACCATTTGCGAATATACCAGAAAGATAGCGACCGAACTGAACGTTGTCGGCCTGATGAATATGCAGTACGCCATAGCCAATGATACTGTTTACGTACTTGAGGCCAACCCGCGCGCCTCGCGAACCGTCCCCCTGGTCTCAAAAGTTTGCGGCCTGTCAATGGCACGCATGGCGACTCAGGTTATGCTCGGAAAAAAGCTTTCCGACCTCGGTCTAAAGCACAAGGAATTTTCACATTTCGGCGTTAAAGAATCCGTTTTTCCATTCAATATGTTCCCGGAAGTAGACCCGCTGCTGGGACCGGAAATGCGCTCTACCGGCGAGGTTTTGGGAATGGCCGATTCTTACGGCCTGGCTTTTTTCAAGGCTCAGGACGCCACCCAGCAGCCCCTGCCGACCGAAGGAACAGTTCTGATAACTGTCGCCGAACCGGATAAGAAATCAGTCGCCGAAATAGCCATGGCTTTTTCAGACCTCAAATTCAAAATCAAGGCGACCGAAGGAACTCATCGACTCCTGAACGATAACGGTATTAAATCTGAGTCTATTTTGAAAGTCTTCGAGGGCAGACCAAACATCGTTGATGCCATCAAAAACGGCGAGATTCAGTTGATTATTAATACTCCCGCGGGAAAGTTGAGCAAGCACGACGATTCTTACATCCGCAAGGCTGCTATCAAGTATAAAATCCCTTACATCACTACCACTGCCGCAGCCTCTGCCGCCGTAAAGGGAATCGCAGCCAGAAGAAAAGGGGACACAACAGTAAAATCGCTGCAGAGCTACCACGCTGCAATTAAATAAGCATAATCCGCCGTGCAAAACAACCTCGCCGGACAATTAATATGCGAAAATATGCACTCGTTGGCGGAATTGGTCCAAATCCAACTCGCTCTTCGAGAATGCATCTGCGTCTGATTTTTTCACACGAATAGTCAAAACCGTGCGTGAGAAAAAGTCCATTTCGTTTGATAAAGGCACCTCATATAATTTGACAACCTTACTGTCTTTGCCCTTGACGACAATTTCATCTCTCCGCCCTATAGAAGTGCTGAAAATACTTTCATCAGGCTGGTGTCCTTCACCGGTAACTGTAAGAATTATCCACTCCTCCGCCTTCAAAGCTCGGATGTTTGCAGCGTGTTTCAAATCTTTGATAAGCTTCCTTTTCAACTCTTCAACTTCGTCCGCATCATATTTTTCTTCTGAGCGGTCACTCCTGCTTCTGCGACTCCTGCTCTTTCTAACCTCTTCCGGCTCATATATTTCCCGCCTCGTCTCTTCCCAGACCAAATCGACATCTTCTTGCGTTTCTTCCTTTTCTGGCGCTTCAACCGGAGGTAACAGCGGAAAATCAACTTTCATCAAAAACAACGCTCCATAACCATCCATGTATATGCCTTCTACCCTCTGACTGTCCCACTTAAAAACGTCTCTTATACGATGGGAATATTCACCTCCTAAAATCATGTTCGTCTCCCTAAGTTCTTTGTCAAAGATGCGCGACATAATATTCATATCTTCCATTATCGTAGCAAGCTCGCCTACCTGAGTCTCTGCGGCAGGAATCACGAGAACCGTCCCCACGGCGCTGTACTTTCCTGTCCCTGCGATTGAGTCTAATGAGGGAAACACAAGCAATTCACGCTCTGCCCTACGCTGTACACGCTCTGCAAGCCTCTGTGCTCGCTCTGCCTCTCTTTGCATATCTCCCATCTTCATCTCCATAACCCCTACCTCTCCCATCTGTTCCTCAGATTCTTTCATCGCTAGGGCAAAATTTCCCGTTGCCAAAGTGAGAGTGACAAAAATAGCAATTGTTTTAATTAAAGGGTTCATTGTTTACTCCTTTCCTTTGATGGCGTTAAGCTTTTCGATTCGTCCGGAACGATGTTATCGACACGGCCATAAGTTATCCATTTGGCCACATCCTGTTTAGTGCGCTGCAGTTCGCCTGTAGTCTGAACTGCGAAAGTCGCCAAATCATTCCTCAATTGACTGTTGTCCTCCAGTCGATTCAATTCTATTTGTCCAAGGGCTGCCGCAACCCAGTGACGTTCTTGTGCTTGAGCGGCGTCGATTGACTCAATCAGTTCCGTCAAAAGTTGATTCGTAACGGCATTCGATGCGGTTAAAATCTGCACGGCAAACTCATTCAGGTCGTCGCGGAATTGCTGATTAAGCTCATCTTTAAGCCGAATATAACCGCCTGCAAACGCTAATTGCCAGTCTTGCCTCATCTGCTCAAGCAGCTTCTGGTGAATAGCCGGCTCAAGAGAAGATTTCAGCGAGCTCTCCAGACTGTAGCGAAGTTCCTCCATATCCACCCCCTGGGGTGCCGTCAGTCTGCCCACCGCATATCCAGCAACAATCAGCAGTACTGCCGCAACCGCCAGTTTGCCCATCGGGCTTTTTATAACTCTTTGCCATACCGAATCAGGCCCGACCGTCTTACTTGGTACCTCACGACTGAGTGCATCCACCACTTTCTCCTCAAGCTGACCTAATCTCGGCTGCATCGCCTCTGCAAAATCACCCAGTAACCTATCATCAGCTTCAAGCCCCCGCAAATACTCCCTGCAGGCGGCACACTTGTATATATGACGCTCTAATTCAACCCTCTTTTCAGTCGGCAAAGTACCCGCCATAAGCTGTAAAATCTGCTCCTGGTTTTTTTGGCAACTGTTTTCCATTATACACCTCCCTTGGCCTCTAAAAGCTTACGTAATTGTCTTCTGGCTCGGCTCATCCGGCCCTGCACCGCACTGCGGCTGATATCAAGTGTCTCGGCAACTTTCTCAGTACTTTGCCCGTCAAAATAATAAAGCATCAAAACAAGCCTTTGCTCTTGCGGAAGTTTTGTCAAAGCACTCTCAAGCTCGGGATACTCTTTTGAACCGCTCTGACTCATCACATTTTGCTCGGCAAAAGCGCTGCGCCTGCGTCTTTGACTCCGGATAAAGTCAATACACAGATTTTTTGCGATTCGCCCTATCCACGCCCCAAAATTCTCCCCGCGGTGAAGCTGTTTTATATCGACAAAACCTTTGAGCAGCGCCTGCTGGGCAAGGTCCTCCGCATCTTCCCTGTGCCCGACCATCCCGAGGCAAATCGCAAACACACGCCCCGAATAGGCCCTGACAAGCCCCGCATACGCCGACTTATCACCACCGCGGCAGGACAAAACCAGTTTTTTTTCTAAATCGCCGTTCAATAAGAGTGCCCAATAACAGTTTCTATAATAATGACGAACAAGAAACAAAAAGCTGACAGTTTTTTTCAAACTTTAACACAATTTACCCTCTTGCCCGCAGGAAGCACACAAAAAAGTCCGACCTTTCCTCAACTCAAGTGCGGCCTATCGATTCTGCAATTACAAACTTCAAAGCAAAAAACCATAACTCAAAACACAAAATTTTTAATTAAACCCTTTAATTTAAACCCAAATCGTGTATCATTCTCAATTGCACAATAAATCGCTGTTTAATAAAAAGGCAAAAAAACTTGAAAAACTTATTTCTTTCCAACATGGACTGGCTTGTTGAACTGTCGGATGAAGACTCCGCAGACTTCGACCACTATTTAAGCGACGAAGATACAGAGATGCGATATAACAGCTATGAATTTAAACTGCCCAATGTAATCGGTATCCTCCCTATTAGAAATGCCGTAGCTTTTCCCGGAACAGTAACGCCGCTCGCAATAGGACGCAACAGAAGCAGGGCATTACTCGCCGATACCAGGCCAAACGAATCTATCATCGGCCTTGTCACTCAGCGTAACCCTAAAACCGACACACCTCGCTTCACAGACATCTATTCTGTCGGAACAGCCGCATCGGTGCTCAAAATTATTAAAATGCCGCAGGGCTCGATTCATATCGTCGTGCACGGCATAGCCCGTTTTAAAATAAAAAGACCCGCCACCACAAGACCGTACCTCAAAGCCGCCGTCCAGCTGCTCAAACCAAAGGTAAGAATGACTAAAAAGCTCCAGGCGCTCATCGTCAATGTCCGCCATGCCGCAAACCGCGTTGTCGCGCTGAGTCCCAATGTCCCTGAAGAAGCCTCCGTTCTGCTCGAAAATATCGAGCACCCTTCCGCCCTGGCTGACTTCCTGGCTGCCAACCTCAACCTTGACATCGCAAAAAAACAGCAATTACTCGAGGAGCTTGACCCCGCCAAACGCCTTGAAGATATCTCCGTCGCACTGGCAAATCAATTGGAAGTGCTCGAACTAAGTCACAAAATTCAGGGCAGAGTCAGAGACTCGGTCGACAAAAGCCAGCGGGAATATTTCCTGCAGGAACAGCTAAAAGCAATCCAGACCGAGCTGGGCAAGGAAGACCGCCAGACTGAAGAGCTAAAGCAAATCGCAAAAAACATCAAAAAAGCAAAAATGCCCAAAAAAGTCGAGGCAGAAGCCGTCAGAGAACTGGACCGATTGGCTAAGATACCCCCCGCCTCCCCTGAATACAGTGTTATAAGAACTTATTTAGACTGGGTCTGCGAACTGCCCTGGGCCATTCAAACCGCCGACCAGCTCGACATCAACAAGGCCCAGCGAATACTAAACGCCGACCATTATGACCTCCGAAAGGTAAAAAAACGCATTCTTGAATTCCTCGCCGTACGCAAGCTCAACCCGACAGGCAAAAGTCCCATACTTTGTTTTGTCGGCCCTCCCGGCGTCGGAAAAACTTCTCTCGGAAAATCTATTGCCCGCGCTATGGCAAGAAAATTCATCCGAATTTCGCTCGGCGGCATAAGAGATGAAGCCGACATTCGCGGCCACCGAAGAACTTATATCGGTGCCCTGCCCGGAAGAATACTTCAGGAATTGAGAAAGTGCAAAAGCAAAAACCCCGTATTTATGCTCGACGAGCTGGACAAAATCGGTGCCGACTTCAGGGGAGACCCCGCTAGCGCACTGTTGGAAGTCCTCGACCCGGAACAAAACTTCACCTTCACCGACCACTACCTTGACCAGCCTTTCAACCTCTCCAGCGTAATGTTCATCGGCACCGCCAATTACACCGAGCCTGTACCTCCGGCCCTGCGCGACAGGATGGAAGTTATAGACCTGACCGGCTACACCGAAACAGAAAAAATGAACATCGCAAAAAAATATCTCGTCCCCCGCCAGCTTAAAGAGCACGGCCTGACTAAAAGCAGCCTAACAATAAAAGATGATGCCCTGCTTGCAATAATTCAGGGCTATACCCGCGAAGCCGGAGTCAGAAACCTCGAAAGAAACATAGCCGCCATCTGTCGAAGCGTCGCAACCGATATCGCCAAAAATAAAAAAAGACGGGCTGCCATCGGCAAACCAAACCTGACAAAAATCCTCGGCCCCGTACAATTTGAATCCGAGTTGGCCCTGCGAACCGGAACCCCCGGCGTTGCGACCGCCCTTGCCTTTACTCCCGTCGGCGGTGAACTGCTCTTTATCGAATCTGTTTCAATGCCCGGCAAGGGAAACCTGCAATTGACCGGCCAAATCGGCGATGTTATGAAGGAAAGTGCACAGGCTGCCTTTTCCGTTGTAAAGGCAAACGCCGGAAAATTGAAAATTGATAATGGTAATTTCAAAAAGTTCGACTACCACATTCACGTCCCCGCAGGCGCCATTCCCAAAGACGGCCCAAGTGCCGGCGTTGCAATGTTCACCTCACTGGTCAGCCTCTTGTTGAAAAAGCCGACCCGCCCCGATGTTGCGATGACAGGTGAGATAACCCTGCGAGGCCTGGTCTTGCCCATCGGCGGCCTGAAGGAAAAAATCCTCGCCGCAAAACAGGCCGGAATAAGTACAGTCATTTTGCCTGCCAGGAACAAAAAAGACATCCCCGAAGTGCCAAAGGAAGCTAAAAAAGGACTCAAATTCGCCTTCGTCAAAAATACCTCCGAAGTCCTCAAAACCGCCTTGGACGCAAATTAAACCTCTTCGACTGCATTAACAACTTTTATCACATCAACCATTTCAGCTGCGTCGTGGACACGAACGATTGAAACTCCTGCTGCAGCACATAAAGCAACACTCCCAGCCGTCCCGAATATCCTCTCACCCGCTTTTTCCCGGCCGGTAATTTTACCGATAAAGCTTTTTCGACTCGTCCCCACAAGTACCCGATACCCTGTAGCAACAAACCTATCGATATTTTTTAAAAGCAAAAGATTATGCTCTAACGTCTTGCCAAACCCAATCCCCGGGTCAATAAAAATTCTTTCCTTCGCTATCCCGAACTGTTCTGCTCGTCCTGCACGTTCAACTAAAAACTCAAGAACCTCCCTGACAACATCCTCATACTTCGGCTCAACCTGCATAGTCTTAGGCTCCCCCTGCATATGCATCAGGACAACCGGTACCCCCTTTTCTGCCGCCAATTGTCCAATCTGCTCATCACTCAGCGCGGTAATATCGTTTATCATCGAGGCCCCAACTCCTAAAGCCGCCCTGGCAACCTCGACGTCATAAGTATCTATACTGACCGGCACATCGATTTTTTCGCAAAGTCCCTTTATTACCGGCACCACCCGCCTTATCTGTTCATCTGCCGAAACGCCCTCCGAACCCGGCCGTGTCGATTCAGCGCCAACATCTATTATAGCCGCACCATCCGCCGCCATTTGCAAACCATGCTCAATGGCCTTGTTGGTATCAAAAAACTGCCCGCCGTCGCTGAATGAATCCGGCGTTACATTCAAAACCCCCATCACAATACACCCTGCTGAAAAATCCAGCCGCCCCCCCGCCCATTCAACTATTCTTTCAGTTCTATTGTTCACTGTCCGTCACCTTAAAGCCAATACCTCTCAACTTACCGGCAAGACTGCTGCTTTTATCTTTTACAACAACGCTGGTATTTTGAAATTCCCTTCGCACGGGGTAGTCCCTGCGCAGCCCGTCAAAAAACTTGCCCCTTTTACCCGGCGGCCGGTCCAAAATCCACCTAAGCCTCGAATCATCCTCACAGATACTATAAATCTTCTCAACAGTTTCACGCAGCACTTCCTGCTCACCACCAGCCCCCCCTTCTATTTCTAATTGCGGCTCAATCGCTTCCGGCAAAAACGAACCAGTCTCAAACTTCTCTTCAACTCCGAAATACTCACACGCCGCCTTGTAAATCATAACCATCCCCGCAACCTTGCCGTCCAGCGAATAGCCAGCGATATGCGGTGTACCGATATCAACCATCTCTAAAAGTTCCGCATCGATATTCGGCTCATCCTCCCATACATCCAGAACCGCCGCTCTCACCTTCCCTGACCTTATCGCTCCCTTCAAAGCCGCCGTATCCACAACCCCCCCGCGCGAAGTATTCAAAAAGATACCGCCGCTCTTTAGCGATTTGAAAAAGCCCTCATCTGACAAATGAAAAGTCTTGTCAATCCCCTCGAAGCTAAGCGGCGTATGAAGTGTAACAAAATCACAGTCATAAACCTTTTCTATCGGCAGATATTTCGCATCCCCGCTCTCTCGCTGCAAAGGCGGGTCATTCAGATAAACCTCCATACCTAATGCCTTTGCCTTCTTCTCGACTCTGCTGCCGACATTACCCACACCTACGATACCTATTGACTTGCCTTCCAATTGGAATTTATGTTTCTTCGCCGCTTCTAACATCGCCGCAACGACATATTCAGCCACCGAATTGGCATTCGACCCGGGCGCAGACGCAAAACCTATATCTTGTTTTTTAAGGAAATCAACATCTATATGTTCGAACCCGATGGTCGCTGTACCTACGAAACGAACCCTGCTTTCAGCCAATAATTCAGAATTTACCGCCGTGACACTGCGAACCAGCAGACAACCGGCATCAGCAACCACACTTGCCGTCATCTCTCGCCCGGACACGACCGTGACATCACCTATCGAGGAAAAACACTCACTAACAAATGGTATATTGGCATCGGCCACTATCTTCAAAATCATTTCTCCATAAACACCGCTGCAAATCAGTAAATTTCACCCATTCTAATCAAATCCTGACCGATTGCACGCAATTTCCCCGCTTACTATCAAACCCTTCTAAAAAGTTATGTTAACCAAATAAGCTGTCTCGGAAAAGAAATTCCTTGATAGTTCAGCATCAAATTTGTAAAACTATCGACATCGAAAGGACTGCATTTTTTTGAGCATTTAAATGGAAAATCCTGTTTGTTTAATGTGATGAGGTAATTATGTCAAATAAAGATATTACTCGCAGAGACTTTTTAGGTAGCGTCGGTTCGGCTTCAATGGGTATGTTCATAGCTTCCGGCATGACTGGGCGCCGTGCTGACGCCGCCGAAAAAGTCATACCCGGCTTCGATGACAAAGGCAGCGGAAATATAAAGCAGCGTTGGGAGCCGGTCTCGGATCGCAAAATTCGTGTGGGGATAGTCGGTTACGGGGCATGTAAATTCGGGGCGGCGTTCGGGTTCCAGGATCATCCGAATGTAGAAGTTGTGGCTGTAAGTGATTTGATAAAGGAAAGACGCGAAGGGCTGATGAAAGCCTGCCGCTGTGAAAAATCGTACGATTCGCTCGAGGAACTTGTCAAAGATGACAGTATTGAGGCGGTATTTGTCGCCACTGATGCTCCGAGCCATGGACGACATTGCAGGGAAGTTATGAATCACGGTAAACATGTGATGGTTGCCGTGCCGGCCGTTTGGGGCGATATAGAAGATGCCGAGAAGCTGCTTGAGACAGTGAAGAAGACTGGCATGAAGTATATGATGGCTGAGACGAGTTGTTTTCGGGCGGATTGCTACGGGATGATGCAGGTATATAGAGCCGGCGGGTTCGGAAAGCTTGTTTATGCGGAAGGAGAGTATCATCATGGTAGTTTGGGGGAAGGGGAACCTATTGGCTCATTTAACAACTGGAGAAAAACCGGGGCGCCGTTATGGTATCCAACGCATTGTACGGCCTATTATGTGGGAGTTACGGGTGAGCGGTTTACTCGTGTTTCGGCTATGGGACGCAAGGCTCCCTACGGCCCACTTACCCCGGGCGGTAATCCTTTCAGTGATGAGACCGCACTGTTTCAGACGAGCGAGGGAGGCACCAGCCGTATGATGTTAACCAGTAGCGTTAACGGGTTATACTATGAAGGCGGAAGGGTAATGGGTGAGAAAGGATTCATGCTGGAAACTAAATACTACGGCTCGATGAAAAATCTCCCTGATATTCGCCGCCCTGCTCTTCCGCCGGGTATGCCTGCCGGCGGCCACGGTGGCTCGCACGGGCCACTGGCAAATGAGTTTCTTGAGTCTATCCTCCTCGACCGCATCCCGCTGGTAAATATCTATCAGGCCCTGTCAATGACTGTACCTGGAATTGTCGCACACGAATCGGCTTTGAAAGACGGCGAACCAATGAAAGTACCCCAGTACATTATGGCATAGCCCGGTTAACAGCGGCCTCAATTTGCACCGGCCCTGTCGAATGTCATTGCAAGGAGCGAAGCAAGTTGACCCTGATTGAATCGAAGGGCAGGCTTATCTTTTGATTTCCCCACAATAATATTGTTATCCACGCCAAATTCCTTACCTGGCATCCAAAAGGGGACTATTGTCAAAAACCTTCAAGCCAGTTATCAGCCAAAACAGCAAAATCCAGCATATTAACTATCTTATCCCCCGCTGGTGCCGGTGCAATATCGGCGTTCAGGTAATGGCTCCCTGTCTGTAGCCACTGCTCAATAAAAGCTGCAAGGCTGTCATAGTCTTCTGCAGTTTGCCACCCCTCTGCAAACACAGCCCAGTCTAAAAAGTTCACAACCCCGTCTCCGCCATCGGGAGCGAGGTCGTCTGGTATTTCCTCCAATAGCCACTGCTCACATAATACCCCAAGGTCATTGCTGTCTATACCGTCCGGACAAACAAAATCCCCCGATAAAAACTCCCACCAAAGCATAGGATAATTCACATCATCAACACACATCCGCCATATATCTTCCGTCCCATTGACCATTTCACCAACAAAGTCCCACCCGGCAGATGTATATGTGCTTTGGGTCTGCATATTTGTTGTAGTTTCGCCAATTACGTTAGGATCACTTCCATTCCCAATCCCATTCACATCCGGATTAATATCGCTGTCCCAAAAACATTTTGTGTAAGAACCACCGGCATCACTTCCGACCAGCCCACCATCATCAAGGGCCAAGGCAATACCATACGGCGAAGACAAACCTGAGGTGATAATGTCCTCGACATTGGTGCCATCGAGATTGGCCCGTTGGATCTTGTCTGTACCCGAATCTGTCCAGTACATCTTGCCCACTGCTGTATCCAAGGCAATGCCAGTTGGGCTATCCAATCCTGAACTGATAAGGTCTTCAATATTGGTACCATCAAGATTGGCCCGCTGGATCTTATCCGTACCGGCATCCGTCCAGTACATCTTTCCGCCCGCAGTGTCCAGGGCAATGCTATTCGGCCAAAACAACCCTGAGGTGATAAGGTAGTCGACAGAAAAGCCATCAAGATCTGCCCGCTTGATCTTGGCACTACGGGATTCTGTCCAGTACATTTTATCAGCCGCGATATCCAGGGCAATTCCAGAAGGGGCGGTCAGCGACGAGGTAACAAGGTCTTTGACATTGGTGCCATCGAGATTTGCCTGCTGGACCTTATTCGTGCCAAAATCTGTCCAGTACATCTTATCTGTTGCCGTATTCAGGCTGATACCACGTGGCGAAGCTAGTAAGGGAATAAGATTCTTAATAATATAGCCGTCGAGATAGGCCCGCTTAATCTTGCCAACGTAATCACCGATATCCGATTCAAAGTAATAATCTGTCCAATACATCTTGTCATCCGCGATGTCCAGTGCAATACCACGAGGGGTGTTCAGCCCTGAATTAACCAGGTCTTCGACATTGGTGCCATTGAGATTGGCCCGCTGGATCTTATCCGTACCAAGATCTGTCCAGTACATCTTGCTGGCTGAGATATCTAGCGCAATTTTAGAGGGTGCAGATAGCCCTGAGGTGATAAGGTCCTCGATATTGGTGCCGTCGAGATTTGCCCGCTGGATCTTATCAGTACCCCCATCTGTCCAGTACATCTTTCCAACTGCGATATCAAGAGCAACGCCACCAGGGTCGTCCACCCCTGAAATGACAATGTCCTCGACATTAGAGCCATCAAGATTAGCTCGCTGGATCTTATTTGTACCAGAATCTGTCCAGTACATCTTGCCTGCCGCTGTATCCAGGGCAATGTCACGTGGGTTAGACAGCCCTGAAATGACAATGTCCTCGACATTAGAGCCATCAAGATTAGCCCGCTGGATCTTATAAGTACCAGAATCTGTCCAGTACATCTTGCCTGCTGCTACATCCAAGGTAATACTGGTTGGGTGATATAAACCTGAGGTGATAAGGTCCTCAACATCAGAGCCATCAAGATTGGCCCGTTGGATTTTATCCCTACCGTCATCTGTCCAGTACATTTTGTCAGCCACTGTGTCTATAGCAATGCTCATCGGCGTACATAAACCCACGAGCAAGTTTTCCCTGGAAGAACCGTCTAAATCCGCCCGGTTAATTTCCCGTCTATCGATATCTGTCCAGTATATTTTTTTAATATTTCCGAGAATTTCCGAGGTGGAATAACAATTTGTAATGGCGGCTGAGTTTTGTCCGGTCAGTCCACCGGTCGTATTTATTCCGGAAACAGAACCCCTCGCATAGCAGTTACTGATCGGATCTGAATTGTCTCCCACTAATCCGCCAACATTGGTTGTTCCTAAAACATCAACTACAGCTATACTTTCTGAGATAATACCGGTTTTGTTCTCTCCTACCAGTCCACCAACTTCATCCGTTCCCGTAACTGTCCCCGAAGCTTCGCACTTTGAGACGTTACCGATGTCGATTAATCCCACCAAGCCACCAACAAACATATCACCATTGACATCGCCCGAAGCTTTACAGTCTGAGATGCTGCCAGCGCGATTTGATCCCACCAAGCCACCAATAACATAGTTCCCTAAAACACTGCCCGAAACTTGGCAGTCTGAGATACTGCCCATATTCATTCCTACTAATACACCAACATCATAGTCCCCTGAAACACTGCCAGAAACTTGGCAGTCTGAGATACTGCCCCTATTCGTTCCTACCAATCCACCAACAACACAGTCCCCTGAAATACTGCCCGAAATTTGACAGTCTGATATACTTCCCCTGTTCGTTCCTACTAATCCACCAACACCCCAAAACTCTGTGCTGACATTAACATTCACGTCGACTAAGGCAAGCCTCTGTATCTTGCCGCTGCTGCCAATATAGCCAAACAGGCCTATATTATCTTTTATCCCGTTGGTGTCATAGGTAAAACGCGAAATGGTGTGGCCGCTGCCGTCAAATACACCCGTAAATTGACTGCCGTCGTTGCCAATGATATTAAACTCTGTCCCCGTATAAGCCGAAAGGTCAATATCCGCCATCAGCTTAAAACTCTTGTCCCATTCACAGGAAAATAATCCGATTAAATTAAGCTCACCGCTCGTATAAATCAGATAGGGCTTATTTTCTGTGCCAGAACCCGCTAACAAATCATTCAGTACTGGTGAAATAGGTTCACCCGTCTTATTCTCCCATGCCAGGCGCGGATAATCGTTGCCTTCCTCAATAGTCCAGACATCCGGCTCACATCCCCAACCTAAAAACGTACTCATTGTTTGCATCTCGGCCGTTGTCTTGCCAATTCCCCCAGCACTTTGTGATTGTCCGGAAGTCTCAATATCCCAGAAGCAGTTCACCGCCACCACTGACCCGTATCCCACCAGCCCGCCGACGTCTGTTGTTCCGGTAATGCTGCCTGTCGCATAGCAATTTAAAATCCTGCCTCTATTGACTCCCACCAGACCGCCGACGTCTGTTGTTCCCGTAACGCTGCCTGTTGCATAGCAATTTAAATTCCTGCCTCTATTGTCTCCCACCAGACCGCCGACATAACTATCTCCCATAACAGTTCCGGCCGCATAGCAGTTTGAGACCGTGTCGGCATTGCTTCCCACCAGGCCGCCGACACTCACGCCTGTTCCTGAAACGCTGCCGGTCGAATAGCAGTCGGTGATTGTGCCAGTATTAGATCCCACCAGCCCACCGGTGTAAAATCTTCCGGAAACTCTGGTGTTCGAATAGGACTTAGTGATTGTACCGCCGATAACAGGATTCTCATGACCATTTTCTCCTACCAGGCCGCCGACATTATCATTTCCGGAAACGCTACCGCCGTCCACATAACAATTAGTGATGGTCGCCTCTTTAATTAGGCCAACCAGCGAACCAACGTTATATCCTGTTCCCGCATCAACATTAGGTTCTACTAAACCCAAATCCTTAATCTTCGTGTTCGGGTCAACTACATACCCGAAAATTCCTACGAAACTTGCCCATGCATAATTGTAGGTAAAGTTGGAAATCGTATGACCATTGCCGTCAAATACACCAGTAAAGGGATGAGAGGGAGTCCCAATGATATTGAAACTTGTTCCTGTATAGGTTGACAGGTCAATATCATTAATCAAAACGAAGTGTGCGTCCCAGTAATTCGGGTCCGCCCCTATCGCCTGCATATCCTCAGCCGTATAAATCAGGTATGGGTCGCCCTCCACCCCGTTGCCGTCCCACGGCTGACCCCCAACGGGCAGGCAAAAAAGGCTTATTACAAGCAATAGAAATATCAGTTCAGGGATACTTCTTGCTCTACTCATGTTTTTTCCTCTCCATATATTTTATTTTCCTTCCAGCCAGTTGTCGGCGAAAACAGCAAAATCTAGCATATTAACTATCTTATCCCCCGCTGGTGCCGGTGCAATGTCGGCGTTCAGGTAATTGCTCCCTGTCTTTAGCCACTGCTCGGCAAAAGCTGCAAGGCTGTCATAGTCTTCTGCAATTTGCCACCCCTCTGCAAACACAGCCCAGTCTAAAAAGTTCACAAACCCGTCTCCACCATCGGGAGCGAGGTCAGCCGGGATTTCCTCCAATAGCCACTGCTCACATAATACCCCAAGGTCATTGCTGTCTATACCGTCCGGACAAACAAAATCCCCCGATAAAAACTCCCACCAAAGCATAGGATAATTCACATCATCAACACACATCCGCCATATATCCTCCGTCCCATTGACCATTTCACCCACAAAGTCCCAGCCAACATCGGTAAAGGTGCTTTGGGTCTGCATATTTGCGGTAGATTCGCCAATCACATTAGGGTCACTTCCATTCCCAATCCCATTCACATCCGAATTAATATCGCTGTCCCAGAAACATTTTGTGTAAGAACCACCATCATCAAATCCAACAAGCCCCCCCCCATTAGTTACAAGAGCTAGGGCAATACCAGATGGGGCAAACAGTCCTGAGGTAATAATATCCTCGACATTGGTGCCATCAAGATTTGCCCGCTTGATCTTATCCATACCGGCTTCCGTCCAGTACATCTTATTGCCCGCTGTATCTAAGGCAATGCCAGACAGCCAGGACAGCCCTGTGGTGACGAGGTCTTCTACATTAGAGCCGTCGAGATTAGCACGTTGGATTTTTGGTGTACCAGCATCTGTCCAGTATATTTTGCCCGTCCCTTTATCTAAAGCTATGCTAACCAAGCCGATGTCAACTGGCCCAGGACGCTGTAAAGTGACAACATCCTCAACATCGGTACCATCGAGATTGGCTCGCCGAATATTATAGTACTCTGTCCAGTACATCTTTCCGGCCGTTGTATCAAGGACAATGCCATATGGGCTATGCGGCCCTAAAGCGATAAGGTCTTCGACACCGCTACCGTCGAGATTTGCCCGCTGTATCTTATCAGGAAAATAATGTGCCCAATACATCTTTCCGGCCGCTGTATCAAGAGCAATGTCACGTGGGTAAAATAGACCTGAAGTAATAAGGTCCTCTATATTGGTGCCATCGATATTGGCTCGTTGAATCTTACCATATCCTGTCCAGTACATCTTGCCAGCCGCTATATCCAAAGCAATGCCCTCTGGATCTGATGGCCCTGAGATGATAAGTTCCTCAACATTTGAACCGTCAAGATTCGCCCATTGTATCTTATTCATATAACCCTCTGCCCAATACATTTTTCCGGACACTGTATCTAGAACAATACCCTCCGGGTCGGATAGCCCGGACGTGACGAGGTCTTCGACATTAGAACCATCCAAATTGGCTCGCTGGACCTTGTCCGTACCACAATCTGTCCAGTACATCTTTCCGGCTATGGTATCCAGAGTAACTCCACGTGGCAAAGTCAATCCCGAGTTAATAAGGTCTTCGACATTACTACCGTCGAGATCTGCCCGCTGGATCTTGCACGTACCGGCATCTGTCCAGTACATCTTACCTGCTGTTGTATCCAGAACAATACCGTGCGGTATGGACAATCCTGAGGTAACAATATCCTCGACGTTGCTGCCATCCAGACTCGCTCGCTGGATCCTATCTGTTCCATGATCTGTCCAATACATCTTCCCACCCACTATATCGACGGCAATACCTCCTGGACTAGATAAACCTGAGGTTATAAGAGCCTCGATATTAGTACCGTCGAGGTTCGCCCGCTGGATCTTATCCGTCTCCCAATCCGTCCAGTACATCTTTCCGGCTGTTGTATCCAAGGCGATACCTTGCGAGTTAAACGGGCCTGAGGTGGCAACAAGATCCTCGACATTTGTGCCATCGAGATTTGCCCGCTGGATCTTATTCGTACCGGAATTTGTCCAGTATATCTTTCCAGCAGTGGTATCCACGGCAATGGCAAAAGGAAAACCCAAACCCCAAAGCAAATTTTCCCTGTTAGTGCCGTTTAAATTTGCCCGGTTAATTTCATTAAAGCCTCTGTCTGTCCAGTACATCTTTTCAACTATTTCTGTAGCCGAGTAGCAGTTGGTAATGGCACCGGAGTTCTGCCCGATCAAACCACCGACATATTCGTCCCCGTTTATACTTCCGATGGCGTAGCAATTACTTATAGTTGCATAATTGCTCACTCCGATTAAGCCACCGAGTCCCATTTCACCAGCTACATTTACATCAGCGAAACAATTACTTACAATTCCGAAATTTTCGGCCACAAGACCACCGAGATAGTTGTTCCCGTTTACATTACCGGAAGCGGAACAATTCATGATAGAACCCGAGCCGGCATAGTGCGTTCCAACCAAGCCGCCAAGGCGTTCATTCCCGTTGATAGTTACACTGGCCGAACAGTTGCTAATAGGACCTCTGTTTACTCCCACCAGTCCAGCAAGACCAATTTTACCGCTGACAGTTCCCCCGGAATAGCAGTTGCTGATAGCAGAGTGATCGTTAAGCCCTACGAGTCCACCGAGAATTAATCCATTGCTTACGGTTCCACTCGCATAGCAACTGCTGATATTGCTATCTTTGCTCAATCCCACGAGTCCACCGATATATCTTGAATTGGCTCCACCAATAACGTTTATATCTTCCAATCCGAGGTTCTTAACCACGCCATTTGAATCTATTAAGCCAAAAAGACCAAGGAAGTCATTGTTTACGTCAGCGGTGTCTATAGTGAGATTGGTAATCTTATGGTCGTTACCATCAAATATGCCGTTAAAGGCCGTGCCCTGAAAAAAAAAGGTGGAGTTATTTGTATCCGGCGCGATTAACGCGGTTGTATATTCATAGCCGGATAGGTCAATATCAGCACACAGCATAAAATGTGCATCCAAGTAATTTGGGTCCGCCCCGACAGCCTGCATATCTTCAGCCGTATAAATCAGGTATGGGTCGCCCTCCACCCCGTTGCCGTCCCACGGCTGACCCCACCCCGCCTGACAAATGCCAAATACAGCCCAAATCGCCAGTAAAATCGTCATTTTCGAAGACATTAATTCTCCTGTCCGTATTTAAATTATATGTTGTAAGTATCTCGCCCGTCATTATACCAAATTCCTCTAAATAAAACAACTCTTTTTAACTAAAATTATTCTCTTTTTTCCCGTGCCCCAGACTATCCAGCCCTTTGTATTCGTAGTACCTTTTAACAATTTAATCAGATGTAAAACATCTATGGTTTTTCTTCGCGTCCTTTGTGAGCTTCGTGAAGATATGAAGAGAGGGCATCCTCAAGTATAATTCGGTAGATTATTAA
>CAZIKS010000063.1:0-17790 GCA_964539795.1 uncultured Pirellulales bacterium | reverse complement strand
CAATATATAATGTCATCCCCGAGAAGTTTCTTCATTGGCACAGAACAGGGGACCACTCAATTAACAGCCCCATTTTTTGGAGCGAGGAATTTTCCTTTTGTTTCCCCTATTTAATTGTCTTTCATCTTTTCCCTGCGCCCCTGCGCCTTCGCGGGATTCAATATTTAGTGTTGTTTTCTTTTTCCCTTTTACCTTTCCCACTTCCCCCATCTTCTCCAGTTTAACATTTGAGCAAGGCTCATTTTCAGACAGAAATTTTCCCCCTGTCCCCCATTTTCTGTCTTCCGCCGCCTGTAAGGCAGGCGCTATTTATGTGCTTATAAAGCACTCATTTTGTCACTTTTTTTCCAATTTTTTTACTTTTCCCCCCTTTTTTTTAACTTTTTTGAACTTTTTGTCGTTTTTTTTTCAAAAAATGCGCGTTTTTTTCCCGCTTTTTTCCCATTTTGAGCACAGAATTTTGTTCTAAAAGCTTCTGGAAAAACCCCTGACTTTAAGGTATAAGAGTTATTTATTATTATAGAAAATTTTCGTCAAAGGAATTCTGCCGGCTCAATGTTATTCAGGTGTTATCCACATTTCGTGCCTCTCATCTGACGGCACAGCTTACAAAGGAGCAATTTAAAAAATGAAGCTTTTTACATCACTAATCCACGTTTTTATCGTTTTAACAATTGTCACCATTCTTTTTCCCGCCTCTGTATTTGCTGCTGATATAAACCCTTACAAAGTAGCCCTGGTGATTGGCGACCAGTGGGACGACCCAATGAGTTTTATGGTGGATGTTCTCGATTTAGGTCCTTCCGGGATTTTGGATTTCGAGGCCCCTTCCAAAAGCTCTGATTTTTCATCTCTTGTCATAATGCTCAAAACCTGGGGCATTCCTTTCGAAATAATCCGGCTGGACCAGGAATTTATGGACATCAATCGTTTCATCGGGCCCGACGGCAAACCCTCCGTAGGTTGTATAATCTGGGATGCAGACCAAACAGCCGAACTTCAGCACCAGCGTTACGAAGTTCTGCGAGAGGCCGTAAGTGACTATGGCATAAGCCTTATCGCCTTGTCCAACAGGGTAAAGGAGCCGGTCATACAGGAACTGCTGGGAATAAAGTACATCGGCTGCTGGCAGAGCAAAGACTTACTAAAACACTCGGGCGACCACTTTATTACAAAACCATTGAAGGACCCGCTGGACCGCACCTATTTTTCCAGCACTTCCGACATCGGGCAGACTTTGTACCAGATTACGGACTACTATAAAGACCGGGTTCAGGTTGAACTGGCAGGCGCCGAACCCATAGTCAAACAGGGCAAATATCCTCAAGTAACCGTTCGCCGGCTCGACTCGGGCGCAAAGGCTCTCTGGATAGGCGGTGATATCGAAAGGATGTTTGCGTATCAGGAAATACGCACTCTTCTTCGAAGGGCGATAACCTACTCTATAGGTTACAGCCTATTCAAAACCTGGGAAAACAAGGCCTGGCTGATTATGGACGACCCTGGTGGCGCCTCGAACTCCTGGCTGGACCACTGGCACTACCCGACCCTCACAGAGCAGCAAATAGAAAATCACCTGATAAAGCCGCTCAAAGAGCATAACAGCATCCTTGTAATAAATGTAGTGCCGGGATTCGTAAATGACCAGCTTAAGCGTATTGAGCCGTCATTTCAAAGAAAATTTACCGACGAATTTGGAACGCTTCAGGATTATCCGTCCACCCGGCTCGGCCTGCTTAAAGGTGTCAAAGCCGGCGTTATCGAGGTCCAGTCACACGGCTTGACCCATATGCAGCCGGATTTATGGTCGCAGCCCGGTCCGTGGTTCGGAGCCGCTCTGGACCGTGAAAGGGCACAGGTCGGCTGGTACCGAGAATTCGGTGATACCCGAAGGAACAAAGAGATACCCGCTGCAGAGGCCTCCTGGCGGATGAAGACCGGCGTAAAATGGATGGAACACACTTTGGGAATAACGCCTCTTTCATTTGTCCAGGGCGGCGATGGAATTTCCTCCTCATATCCGAACCATACCTGGCGGTTGGCTGCCCAGGCCGGGTTCGGCTGGTATTGCTGGACCGGCGGCTACCTTGGGAAGGACCTGGCGGTGATCGGCTGGGACTTCGGGGGTACGATGGAAAGCCCCCTTACCCTCGCGTCGTTGCCGGATGCTCACGACAAGGGTATCGCAGAACATCCCGAACAGTTCCCGCGGATTTTCGAGGAGCATCCGGATACCGAGTGGATGGGACTGAATGAGTATATCGGCTACACCCACGCCAAAGTTTCCGGCGGGCAGGAGAAAGGCCTTGCTCTGCAGGTTAGCTATGACAAGCATTATTGCAGTTACTTTAAGGACCATAGTTCGGAATGGAATTTATTGGTTTCCGACTGGCTGGCAAAAGACTTAGGCAAAGCATCGATTAGCGTGGACGGCAAAACCTTGATAAGCAATACTGACCTGACCGGGCAGTTAACCCTAAAGATACCAGCCGGCCTCGGCACTCATAACATTCAAATCAAGCAAAAGTAAACTACTATGGCTCAAACCCGTAGCATTGTGGACGAACAGTAAAGTTATGAAAATTTGCTTTTCGGCAGAAAAGCTACCAGTTAGAAGAAAACCATCCATTCAACGTGTATTGTCAAACCCTTTCAATGAATCGGTAAAAATATATTGGCTAAAATTTAAGGCCAGGTCGAAATCAACATCAACCTTTTTTTATAAACTACTATATCCACTTACTTTATAATAATTCATCCATAAAAAGTTGCTGCAAGATTAGGGAATAACTGTAAAAATATAAAAATTCTGTATCCCCCGATTTTGCCCGCCAATTGCTCCGCGTCCTATAAACTTACCCTGAATAAAAAAATTCCCCACATAGTGACTAAAGTATCAAATTTTTTGGATTATGTCCAGCACACGAAAAAGGCCTGTGTTTTTTGCTTTTGATGGTTTTTGTTGTATATTTTAATTGGTAGACGCGTATAGAGGTCAATTGCATACAAGCAGTTTACTGACGTGGAAACCAAATATACCGTGATAAATTGACGAAATTAGAAGATTGAGATTAAAAGAATGAGAATTGAACAAGATACTTCTGGTGCCCCTAAAGTAAAAACCGATTTCCTTTACGGCGAATTACTTGTATCCAAAGGACTGTTGAGCCGCAGACAACTGCTTGAAGCCCTAAATGAGCAGAGGGAAAACGGCGGCAGACTCGGCGAGATACTCGCCAAACTCAACATCCTGAAAGACGAGGATGTCACCAACTCTTTAGCTGAACATTTCTCAATGGATTATATCCACCTCGATGATATCGCAAAGATAGATATGAATGTCGCTCGAATGCTGCCTGAGAACATCGCCAAGCGCTTTTGCCTTGTAGCTATCGGCAAAACCGATGAAGACAAAATTATCGTTGCGATGGCAGATCCGCTTAATGTCATTGCAATAGATACTATTACGCTGAAGATAAATCACCAGATTAAAGTGGTAATTAGTTCACCTCAGGAAATCCGCAAGACCATAGAGACTATTTATCACGGCTCGGACATTGAGGAGCAGCACCTTCGGGACCTGGTGGAACTGGAAGTCGCCACAGAAACAGATGACGTGGATTTAATCGAAAAAGAAACCGGCGATATGGGCTCCGGCAGTGAAGCAGATGCCACAAAAGCTCCGGTTATTCGTTTCGTTGACCTGCTGCTGAGCCAGGCGGTCAAAAGCAGGGCAAGTGATATACATATCGAGCCGCAGGAAAAATCAATGATGATTCGCATGCGAATAGACGGCATGCTCCGGGATATGGTCCCCCCGGCAAGAACAATGCAGGCTGCCATAATTGCCAGAATTAAAATTCTGTCAAAAATGGATATTGCCGAACGAAGATTGCCGCAGGACGGCCGATTCAAAATGAAAGCCTCCGGAAGAAATATAGACGTGCGAGTTTCCGTGATTCCGACGATATACGGCGAAAAAGTAGTTATGAGAATCCTGGACGCCTCAGCGGCCTGTCTCGATTTGGCGCTGCTTGGCTTTGAGCCGCGGTTACTTGAAGAACTTAAGCTTATATTAAAACAGCCCCACGGTATCATCATCGTCACAGGACCAACCGGCAGCGGTAAAAGTACAACATTATACTCTGTGCTCAATCACCTTAAGGACCCGACGAAAAATATTACGACTGTAGAGGACCCCGTGGAATACCGCCTTGCAGGAATTAACCAGATTCAGGTCAAGCCGGAAATCGAACTTGACTTTGCCGCTTGTTTGAGGGCAATTTTAAGACAGGATCCGGACATTGTTCTGATAGGCGAAATTCGTGACAAAGAAACAATTGATATTGCGATAAAAGCTTCTTTGACCGGACACCTTGTTTTGAGCACATTCCATACAAACGATGCACCCAGTGCGATAAGCAGAATGGTCTATATGGGGATTGAGCCGTTTTTGCTGGCTTCAGCATTGAATTTAATCGTAGCTCAGCGTCTGATAAGAAAAATTTGTGACCGTTGTAAAAAACCAATAACGCTTAGTGATGAAGTCTTAAAACGTTTGAAAGTTGACTCCCAGCAGGCCAAGGACGCTGTTTTTTACCAGGGAAAAGGCTGTAATGCCTGTGGAGGGACCGGTTATGCAGGCAGATTGCCTATATTTGAGTTTTTGGTTATGGAAAAAGATATACGAGATAAGCTTATTGCCGGTGGCGGCAATGAGTCAAAAATAAGACAAATGTCGCATGAGAAAGGTTACGGAGGGTTATTTGAAAGTGGAGTCAGCAAAATTTTACAGGGCTTAACAACTGCTGAAGAAGTGCTGAGGGTAACATATACCGAGGAGATAAGGGCCTGACTTTCTGAATCGATTATTCCGGTCGTGATTGTATCGGGCTGGAGTTTGATTTTTCTAAACTCGAGGTTTTTTGGATAAGATTTGACAGATGAAAAATTATAAATATATAGCACGGGATTCGTCAGGGCAGCGAAAGGAAGGTAATAAGCAGGCCGCTTCATCCGATGAGGTACTGGCTTGCCTGCGAGAGCAGGGATTTATCCCTATATCGGTCAGTGAAATCTCCGCCGCCGCCCCAAAAGCCCAGAGGGCATCTCGTAAAAAACGCATAAAATCAGCCGACCTCGCCGCTATCTTTTGGCAAATGACCACTATGGTTGAGGGCGGAATACCAATCACTGCGGCCCTGGAAACCATCGCTGAAGACATCGAAAATCTTCAACTTCAGCATGTCCTTAAGCAGGTCCTGGAAAAAGTGGAAAAAGGTGAGACCTTTTCAGATAGTCTGGCGCAATTTCCAAAAATCTTCAATCAACTGGCCCGCGCTATCATATTAGCCGGTGAGACCGGTGGCAACCTGCCGGAAGCTCTGCGCAGACTCGCCGAGTACTTCGACAATCGTGATAAACTCAAGAAAAAGATTCAGGGCGCAATGGCCTATCCGGTGTTCGTGTTAGTATTTATTGTCCTGATAGTCGTATTTATAATGACTTTTATTATTCCAAGATTTGTCAACATATTTGACCAGATGGGCGGAGACCTGCCCGGTTTTACAAAGGGTTTTATGGGATTTTACAATATAGTCCGCCTAAACCTTCACTACATCATAGGTGGCATTCTCTTCTTAATTACTCTGGCGATTCTTATCTTCAAAACCACAAAGGGACATTATCTGTTTTGCAAAATCGCCCTTGTAGCTCCTCTATTCGGCAAAATATTCCAACAGGCATTTGTTGTAACGTTCTGCAAAACGATGTCAATGTTAATTGCTTCAGGTGTAACCGTGCTTGAAGTCTTCGATATCCTCTTAACAATGACCAGCAACGATATCATAAAAAATGCCATAACACAAACAAGAGAGCATGTCGTCGGGGGGGCTGACATCTCTTCGAGTATGAGCACATCCGGGTTTTTCCCCAATATGACGGTCAAAATGATACAAATAGGCGAGGAAAGCGGCTCATTATCCACGGTACTGGAAAGAACAGCAGATTATTACGAGAGAAAGGTCGATTCTATGATAAGCACCTTGATGACTTTGCTTGAGCCTATAATGATTGTAACGGTTGGTGGGATTGTACTGGTTGTTGTCCTTGCATTGTATTTGCCGATTTTCACGATGTCTTAATACAAAAATAACGCGTATAGCGAAAAAAGTGAAAAAATTGAAACAGTCATTAATAAATTTGGTCGATTGTGATTGTGATTGTTATAAACGGAATTTAACAGGAGTGGACAGGAAAACAAAAACAATTTTTTAGGAGAAGTTGAAATGAAAAGTAGAAAAGGTTTCACACTGGTAGAATTGATGGTCGTTATTATGATTGTCGCCATCCTGGCAGGAGTGGCAATCCCACTAATGCAGGGTCGCATTGATTCAGCCAAGTGGTCGGAGGCAAACGCCGCAGCCGGTACCATTCGTACCGCTATCCGTGCCTACTTTGCTGAGAACCCCACGGCGGCTCAGGCCCTGGCAGGTACTCTGGATGTTGCCGCCACACAGGGCGTCCTTGGCTTTAGCGCCTCGGACCTGACAGGTACATACTTTGTACCCGCCGATTACACTATAACTTCCGTCAACGCCCAGGGTATGGCTGTGATTACAGTCACCGCTTCTGGTGGTGACCCAACCGGCACGTATGTACTGGCTGTCGATGGTAGCTGGACAAAGTCATAAGAAATTTGGTTTGAAACGTACTGGGGGGCCGAAAGGCCCCTCCGGTACTCACTTATCTTAATATGAGGGGGTCGCAGTAATGTCTATCGGGCGAATAAAACACTCTAAGGGTTTTTCACTCATCGAGGTGATGGTTGCAATTCTTATCCTGTCAATTGCCGTGATAGGAACCTCCGGATACAGATATTACACCGCATTGGATGCAAGAAAAGCGGACATGCAGGCGACGGCCGCACGTGTTGCACTGATGCTTTGTGAAAGCTGGGGGGGGGTTAAAGGTGACGAAAACTACGATCCCGCAAGCCATTTCGGTTCGGAACTGCAAATTATTACAATTGACGATTCTGAAGTCACTTATGTCGCACCCACTGGTTTTAATACATTGGGACACTATCAGATTTTACTAAACAACTTCCCATGTCACATGACTATGTCCTGGCAGAACGTCGCCAGCGGATTGAGGGCGCTGAATATAATAGTGACCTGGCCGCAGCAGACTTTTTATAACCAGAGCTATGTTTCGTCGGATAATATAAGTGAGAAATCCTTTCGGCTCACAACTTATATCCAAACTTAGAAAAAAATAAGGGAATCGGGGGTTACAAAATATGGTAAAAAAGAACCTAACATCTCAAAGGGGCTTTACCATTATAGAGTTGGTAATCGCTATGGCGATTGCGATTATCCCCATATTTGCTATCGGCATTATACTCTCTGACAGCCAGCGGGGCTGGAACAATATGTACGAACGCGTACATAGTGATGTAGTTACCGACAGCTACTTTGCAAGAAAGATGTTCGATGCCATAACCCGCAAGGCAGACTGGGAAAAAATCACACTGGCTGAAGACGGAAGCTGGGTAGAAGTGTACTACTACGCCAACGATGATTCGACACTTCTTGACCGTTATGCACGCTTTTACCAGGCTGAGGGGGACCTGAATGTTGAGCACGGTGATCTCGAAACAGGTGAAATATTGACTACTTACACTGCCTGCAGAAACGTATCTAATTGCACCTTCAAAACGGCAGGCAGGTCTGTTCAAATGATACTTACACTTGATAACGGTACTCAGACGCTTACGACGGTCTCTTCCGCTGTTATGCATAATAATTAGGAAAAAACTGATTTATTCTATAAGGGCTGAGTCAAAATGAACAGGAAAAGACTCTTACAGCTAAAAATGAAAGGCTCTGTAATACCACTGGTGTTGATTGCAATCGTAATACTGTTGGTAATGGGCGTAGGTTTGCTGAGTCTTGGTTTCCAGAGTCGTGCTTACGCAATACGAACCATCTCGGAGGTTGCAGCCCGCAACGCTGCTGATGCAGGCCTGACAAAGGCAATTTACCAAATGAATGAAAAGCTGGACGTCACACCCTGGAACAGCAGCAGCCTTCCGGCAACATCAGATGAGGCATTGCCGAACTGCGATTCAATCTTCAGCTATGCAGTAACACTCAAAGACGGCACCTATCACATTGAATCTACCGGGACTTCGGGCCGGATGGGAAAAACAGTTCATGCCGCTTTACGATTGAATGGGCCGTTTGAGTATGCAATTTTCACCGAAGATTATATAAGCCTGAAAAACGGCTCTTCAGTGGACTGGGTCAATTATGACGAGGACGATGAAAATTTGAAAATCGGTACCAACAACACCGAATCGGACTCCATTGACCTCAAAAACGGCGTATATATAAATGGTGATTTGGTGGTAGGTCCGGGTGGAATACCGGCTGTCGTCATCAGTGATGCCGGCGCAACCATCACAGGAGAGATTTATGTCGCACCCGAGGGTTATGAGTTGCCTGACATAACAATCCCCGAATCTCTACAGGATATACCCTCAAAGGGGTCTATAAGTGATAATACAACTATAACCGATTCTGCAAAATATGATGAAATCAACCTTTCCAACAGCAAAATAATTACGATTGATGGAGACGTTAGCCTTTATATTACCGGCGATATGACACTTAACAATTCCTCAGAGCTGCGCATAGTCGACGAGGACACAAATCCCGACGCATCTTTAACTCTGTATTTAGGCGGAGACGTTGAAGTTAAAAACAGCGGCACTATCAACAATATAACTGAGGATTCAAGAAAACTTAAAATGTACGGACTTAATGAATGTCAGAACATCGATCTCAAGAATAGCTGTGATTTTTATGGGGCTATTTATGCCCCGAATGCAGATGTGGTGATGATGAATTCCGCCGATGCATTCGGAGCCGTTGTTTCCAAGAGTTTTGAGCAAAAAAATACTGCAGGCTTTTATTATGATGCGAACCTGAGAGATGTAAGTATGAATGATGAGCTTGCCCGTTTTGTAATAAACCGATGGTCTGAGTAGTTTGGAAGAATACCGGCAGTTCTGATAAATATACCAACAGCAAAGATGAATATCCGGAAACCACAACTAAGCGGCCATTTTGGAGAAAGGATTGACTTATGCCTAATATAAACTCTGAAAAAGGTACAAGTCTCGTTGAAGTTATGGTGGCGATTGTAATTCTCGCACTGGCAATACTTGGAGGTTTTGTTCTCTTTTCCTATGGGAGAGGCCAGATTGATGTCCAGAAAAATCGCCGCGCAGCGGTTCAATTGGCTGCCCAGAAGCTGGAAGGATTAAAAGCAGGCAATTACGACAGCATACAGGCAGGCGAAACAACAGAGAGCATTTCTTTAGGAGACTTATCCTATGTTCGAAGTACAGGAGCCGAAGACCTCGGCCTGTATAAAAAGATTACGGTTTCCGTTAGCTGGGAACAGATGAACAAGCAGCAGAATATTGGTTTAACTACTTTCATTGGCACTGAATAGGTGAATGAAATGAAAACAAAAACGCAAAAAGGCTTCACTTTAGTTGAAGTTATGATTGGAATTGCTGCAGGCGCTATTTTGCTTTTAGCAGCAGGTACCGCTTTAGTCGGCGGTCAAACATTCTGGAGCAACGCCTGGATAAAGGCAAACCTTCAAAGAGACGCCTCTTATGCCATGCTCAGAATAAGCCGTTCGTTCAAAGAGGGCATATCTGCACAACTGGACAATGAGGGTGAGCTTTTAAGGATATACAGAAAAGCAGGCTGGATAACATTTTATTCCCCGCAGGGAACTAACGACCTCAACTGCCAGATTGAAGGGCAGGACCCTCAAACTATTATCAGTGGTGACGTCGAACATGTGACATACACTCTGCAGGACAAACTACTCAGAATAGACGTCTGGTTAAAAAAAGATAATTCACAGATACATTACGTTTCAACAGTCATGATGCGAAATTATGGGGGATGATATAAGATGAAAACCAGAATACAAAAATCAGAAAAGGGGTTCGCTATCGTTGGTGTGTTAATCTTCACCCTTATCTTCGCAATTCTCGGTTTCTCTGTACTCAACCTTGCAAGGAGTGAAGTAGCACTGACTGAGACGGCTGTCAACAAAACCCAGGCGTTTTACGCAGCTGAGGCTGGTATAGAATACGGGGTTGTATGGTTAAAAGAACTCTCACGTGAACAGAAACAAGCTCTGTATTCTGACGGTGATATTCTTAATAACAGTCAAATCCCTCTCCCTACAGTGGAAGGTTTCACTTTTGATGTTTTGACAGTAGAAAAAGATGGTAATTTCGAGACAAAAGTTGTCGAGTCGGGACCGTTTAAAGGATTGATGGCAAACATCCAGAAGTACAAGATTACTTCTCAAGCCACATCTAATGATTCAGATGTTATTTCTGCAAGATTGGTTCAATCGATTGATTACCAGGGATTCCACCTTTTCCAATTTGCCGCTTTTTATGAACAGGATCTGGAGTTACACCCGGGGCCGGAAATGACTATTTCAGGCAGAATACATTCAAATCATGATATTTACTTAACATCCGGCAGTACACTTTCTATTGATTCTTACCTTACTTCCTGCGGCAATATTTATGACAACAGAAAACCGGGAAACCCAGAGACTGGAACTATCCAGATTAAGGACGCATATGGAGATTACAAAAATATGGACTTTGACAGCACTGATCCGGATTGGGCAAATAAAGCCTTAGAGACCTGGGGTGGAACAGTCAAGAGTCAAGTCCATGGAATCCCAACAATAGAACTTCCCCTTAGCGTTGGGTCTGAACCCATTGATATAATCAAGCGCGGTGACGCTGGAGATCCCGAAGCACTACAAGAAACCAAATTATACTATCAGGCAGATTTACGCATTATTGATGGGGTAGCCTATAATAAATCGGGCAGTGTGGTAGATTTGACTTATGACAAAAATGGTGTCAGTGTAAATCCTGTTGATATGAGCAAGTCTTTCTATAATTATCGAGAGGAAAAAGATGTCAGGATTACAGAGATTGATATAACTAAATTAACAGAAAGTGGAAAATTCCCTTCTAATGGAATCCTGTATGTTTCAACCTATAGTGCAGGTACAGGTGAGCAGGATGGAGTTAGATTAGTTAACGGTTCAACATTTCCGTCACAGGGATTAACATTGGCAACTGATAATCCCCTTTATATTCAGGGAGACTATAATCTAAATAAAACACCATCATCGGTCATCTGTGATGCAATAAGTGTTCTTTCCAATAATTGGCAGGACGGAGATACGTGGCAGACTGCTACCAACACGGAAGTAAATACTTCTTTTATAGCAGGGCATACACAAACGATAGATTCGGATTATGGAGGGGGGCTGGAGAATTTTCCCAGATTTCTCGAAAGCTGGAGTGGGAAGGAGTATAAGATGACCGGGTCAATGACCAGTCTCTGGTTTAGTGAAATAGCTACCGGACAATGGCAATACGGTCTGCCCTACTACGAGGCACCTAATCGCAATTGGGGATTTGAGGGGATCTCAGACCTTTCCATGCTTCCGCCGGGAACGCCCGTCATGTACGCAACCTACAGAAATAACTGGCAACAGCAGTGACTGCAAGGGAGCGATTCCACCATGTCTTGGAGAGTCCAAAACCAAGTATAGTTGTAAGTTCTTTCCGCTACCCTCTATGGCCGATAACCTTTAAAAAATCCCTCTTTTACTCTTCATTGATACTCCTATGTTAAAAGCTTCGGCTCAAGCAACACTTGGTGTACACTAAAAATCTTCATTAGTATCTGTAAACCTCAATACTTATAGGACATCCCAGAACAATTCCACGGCATTTACCTGCCGACAAGCTCACATTATAATTTCTAAGTAAAACAGCCGTTTGTTTAAGCCGATTAAGACCATAAGTTCAAGAATCGGATTACTTCCGTTTCGGAGAAACGTGAATGTAAAACTAAATGCTATGCGTTATTCACGTGGTTTAGGGTGAAGAATTTATGAATTTAGATTGGAAACAATTGCTTAAAATCGGCCAAAGCGATGTACTGGGGCTGGATATCGGCTCTTCCACCGTCAAAATCGTCCAGGTGCACAAAGACAACGGCAGCCTTGCAGTTACTGCAGCCGCTATAACTGAAATCGTCAATGATTCCGAAGATGACAACCAAAACGAGGTAATAAACACCGTCAACGCAATTCGCGATTGTCTGCACTCAACCCAAATTCAAACGCGATTTGCCGTCTGCAGCGTATGCGGCCCGGAAGTCGCCGTGAGAAATTTTAAATTCCCTCCGCTGCCGCCGGAAGAAATAACTGGAGCGGTCACACTCGAAGCTGCACAGGTCTGTCCATTCAACGTGGAAAACGGCGGTGTGGACTACCACTTAATACTCAGTGATGATAGCAGTATCAGTGGCATCCTGGCGGCGACAACCAACAAGATGATAGAAAGAAAAAAACAACTTGCCGAAAAAGCCTCTCTTAACAGCGTCCTGATGGATGTCGATGGATTGGCGCTTTTGAATTGCTTTAACTCACTGGGCCCTGGAAAAGAATCACAGGATGAGCCCACCGGTGAATTCGAACAATCCGGACAGGGACAGGCAACTGCTATCTTAAACGTCGGCAGCTCATTCACAAATCTGGCGATTATCAGCGACAACGGGGCGCCCTTTATTCGAGATATAGCTTATGCAGGTGATGGAATTATCAAACAAATTGCCAATGAAAATAACGTAACCACTGATATTGTTAAAAAGATTCTGTTAAACACCTCGAACACAACAGAGCCGGAGTTGGGGCTCAAAGGCAGCTTAAAAAATGCCTGCCGAAAATTAGTCGATGATGTTGCCGATAGTCTCAAATTTTACACAGCTCAGGGAAAGTCGAACTCGGTTAATAAGGTACTCGTTTGTGGCGGTTTTGCAATGGTCGATGGTTTTGTAGAACTCTTGGACGAGCAGCTTCCGACCGCCGCTGTGTTATGGAATCCCTTTGAACAGTCAAAATGTGATGTGCATGAATGCTGCAAAGATATCCTTTACCAAAATGGGCCGGCAATGGCGGTAGCAGCCGGTCTTGCTATGAGGACAATTTGATATGTTTGAAATAGACCTATTGCAGGGACAGGGTGTCCCGATTAAGAGCAGCCCAAAAAACATAGCTGCCGCCGCAATTGCCTTTGCGTTGCCTGCTATTGTCTCGATAGTAATGTTCAGTGCTTATCTGAAAAACAGTATTGCTATGTCGATACAGAAAAATCAGATAGCTAATTACGAAACTAAAATTGAAGAATTGTCCGATACCCTGAAGTTGCAAAAATCATTTGAGCAGGAAAAAGATGCTATAAAAACCAGCTTGGATGAAGCTGAGTCCGCTCTTGCCAGGCACACCCAGTGGTCGCCCATTTTGGTGGAACTGGTAAAGAATATGCCCGATTCGGTAATACTCACAAAGCTTGAGGTAAAACAGCATTTTACAAAAAGAAAAGTGCCCAAAAAAGATGACCCGGAAAAAACTGTTGACATCAGTGTCCCCATAAGGACTTTACGGATAATTCTTAATGCCGACCCGCAGACAAACAGTGACGAGGCGGTTAAGAATTTCAGGAACAATATTCTCGCTTCGGCAGTAATCGGACCAAAACTCGAGGACCTTAGAATTTCACAGGAAGTTGAAACTTTTCTAGGAAAAGAGGTCGTCTCATATGAGATTGACTGTATCCTTAAACCGCAACTGTAAGGAACGCTTTTATGAAAGTGATTTATAACAAACATTTTAAGAAAATAGCCTTAGTGTGGGTTGGCTATCTCATGCTGCCGCTTCTGGTTTATATATCTGCGCTGGCGCCTCAGAAAAAAAACATAAAAAATATTGAAAAACAAATCTCAGAAAAAAAACAGATATACGACTCCGCTCTTCAAGCTGCAAAGCAGGAAACTAAAACCAGGTTAAATAAACAACTCAAACAGCTCCAGGAAAACCTGGGGAATTTCGTTATTAACTTCGAGGATTCTGCTGATTTGACATTCGACATCAGTCAAATCGCCGGAGAGAAAAAAGTTGGCGACTTCAGTATTAAAACAAAAGACAAAAGCGGTATAACAGCAATACCTAATTGCAGCCAAATATGCGAGAGTCAGTTCGATATCAGCTTTACCGCCGATTTTAATAAATTTGCGACTTTATTAAATGCTATCGAAAGACATTGGCCGGTCGTTTTCATTGATAAGTTCGATATATCTCGCTCAAAACAGGAAGATTCAGAACACCCCGTGACTATAAACCTGACAGTTTTTGTCAAAAAGAAACAGGAAACTTAAAAAATTCGTTCACAAAGGATATTAAAGCTAATAAAACGACTTGGTTTGACAAGATAAATGAGAACAATAGCAGTAACAAATCAGAAAGGTGGTTGTGGCAAAACTACTACTGCGGTTAACCTTGCAGCAGCCTTTGCTGAAAAGGGCAGGACCGTTCTGCTGGTGGACCTCGACCCGCAGGGCCACTCTACACTCGGATTTGGTTATGACCCTGACACTTTTAATAAAACTATTTACGATGCCCTCACCAATACTCGAATTCCAATCTATAAAGTTTTAATAGGCACTGCCATCGACCGGCTTGACCTGGCACCAAGCAATATCATGCTCTCTGGTGCCGAGATTGAAATGGCAAGTATACTTGGAAGAGAATTTATACTGGGCGAACATCTCAGAAAAATAGCACGCGTATATGACATATGCATTATTGATTGTCCGCCGGCCATCGGATTATTGGCAATTAACGCCCTTATCGCCAGCACAGACGTTATCGTACCTGTACAGGTACACTACTATGCTATGGAAGGGTTAAAACAGCTCTTTGAAACCGCCAACATTATCAGGGAAAACTTCCATCCCTGTTACGTAAAAATCCTGGGATTATTGTTGACATTTGTTGAAGACGCAGTCCCATTCTGTGAGCAGATCGAGAGGCAAATGAGGGCTTTTTTCGGTGATTTGGTATTTGAAACAGCTATTCACAGAGCCATAAGTTTAGCTGAAGCTCCAAGTGCCGGCCAGCCCATTCTAACTTATGCACCCCAAAGCAGAGGGGCCCATGAATACAGGGCTTTGGCTGATGAGATAATTTACGGGAAGGCAGGACCCGGCGCTGACCGTGCCCTGCAAATCCGGGAAATTACTCAACATACAGCCTTGCCTGAGGAGATATACAATGGCAGAGCATAACGAAGGTTTAAAAAAAAGAGTTTCGTCGATTTTTAGTGGCGTACCTATTCCCAAAAGCAGTGGTGCTCTGCAAATACCTCAACAGCCTGCTTCGGACAATACCGGCAACGAAACTGCAAAACCGGCTTATACTCATCCTGAATCGCATGATTCTCCCTTCGCTGCTGTTCCGGCCCGGAAGAACCAGACAGAGACGCCTTCAGAACTAAAACCGCTGCCGAATATAAAACCAAGCAATTATGATATAAGCAAAAACCAGATACAAATATATCTGCAGAATATCTGGGAAACGATAAAAGACCGACTCCTTGCCCCAAAGCCCGGTGTCAGCACATCAAGACAGATAACAACCGTCGTAATGATTCCGGTTCTTTTTGTCATAATGATTGTTGTATTTACAAAACTCTTCTACAAGCCCTCAACTAAGAAAACTCAGCCTGCTGTTTCCCAGACCACCTCCGTTGCTGTTGCTTCTGATAATAAGACTGATTGGCAGATTCCCGAACCATATCCGACCGGCCTTCGTGACCCGATGCAATTTGGTTCAACTGTAACTGCCGAAACCGAGACTTCCGGACCAATTGTACTAAAAGGTATTGCCTACAGCGAAGACAATCCCTTCGCGATTATCGGCAGCCAGATAGTCAGAGAGGGTGATAAAATATTTGACGCAACCATTATAAAAATAAACCGAGATAGCGTCGAGTTTGAAATAAACGGCGCAAGAAAGATACAAAAAGTTCAGCAATAAATGAAAGGAACTATTATGATACGCTTTATAGATTTCGGAAAAATATTGCCCCGAGTGGTGCTTATTTTCGTCATGCTAACCTGTCCTGTCGCCGTTGCAGAAAACGAGGAAAATGAACTTTCCAATAAGGAAGTTTTGACAACGCTCGAACAGCGCATGCTCAAGGAAATTAGCATCGATTTCAGGAACACGCCCATCGAGGACGTCATAAGAGTAATGGCTGCTCAAGCCGATGTGGACATCGTAAAAAGCCCAAGGGTCGTAGGAAATGTAACCGCCACCCTTACAAATGTCCCCCTTGGGGAAGCCCTGTCAAATATTCTTGCTGCTCATAACTACGGTTATGTCGCTGATAAAAATATGATAAGAATAGCTCCGATAGAAGAAATTAGTGAAAAGGCTGAAAGGCTTGTAAGCAAAATTTATCGGATTACTTATGCCGATGTAAAAGAAGTAGAAAAATCTTTGAAGAAATTTATCTCATCGCGAGGTTCACTATCCGCAAATCCCGGCACAAGCAATATAATCGTTACTGATACAGAAAGCCAAGTCAAGGCCATAACCAACTTCATTGACGAAATTGACCGCATAACTCCCCAGATATTAGTTGAGGCAAGGGTCTACGATATAACCAGCCGAGATAAACTCGACCTTGGTATCGAGTGGAGTGCAGGCAGAAATACCACTTATGTAGATGGCGTACCTGCTGACGGTCGAACAGACCCGTTCATAACAGGAGCCTTTGACGGAACAGTCGTCAATACTGATACTACAGCAGGATTACGGTTCGGTTGGCTCAATGACAGCATTGACATAGATGTCTTGTTAAAAGCCCAACAGGATAATATCAATGCAAAGCTTCTTGCTAATCCGAGAATATTGGTTCTTGATAACGAAACGGCACTTTTCGATATAGTAACGGAACATCCTTACGTGGAACGAACTATCTCAGGAAGCACTGTTCAGGAAACGGTTAACTTTAAAAAAGTTGGTATTAGGCTTGAGGTTACACCGCACTTTACAAGAGATGGCATGCTAAGATTGCATATCATACCTGAATTTGGCATTGTTGTGGGACAGGTTCAAATTGATACAACTGATGTACCTATTGTTGATACTCGTAAAGTTGACACAATAGCATTGGTGGGAGATGGCCAGACAGTGGTCCTGGGTGGTATGAGAAAAAAGGACTCCAGTAACCAGATTAACAAGGTACCTTTTCTTGGGGATTTGCCCCTGCTTGGCGCACTCTTCAGATTCGAAGGAGAAGATACCACCATTAACGAACTGGTTGTTTTCATTACACCAAAGATTATCGAGCATTCGGTTTTGTCAGAATCCGAGAAAAGGGCATACGAAGCAACCAGGTTTGACGGACCAGTACCAACTTCTACCAAAGTTGAAAAAGCCAGGGAATTACAGCCCTAACTGCAGATAGCATATTGGAAATTGATTATCAATATCTATAATCAAGTGTTTAGTCTTTCTTTACATAGAGCGTCTGACTCGGGAACGCAAACTCGATTTGTGCAGCTTCAAACCGTTTCATAATCTCTAAATTGACCCGCTCGTTAACCTCCTGGTAAACCCAGTAGTCGGCAGGCTTGACCCAGTAGCTCATATATATATTCAATGACCAGTCGTTAAAATCGCTGAAATATACCCTCGGCGGCTTCTCAGAATCGGCGTTTACTTCCGGCACACCCGCCAGAACCTCTTTTATAAGCTCGACCGCCTTTTGTGCCTTCTTATGACCCGAACCATACGTTATGGTAATAT
>CAZIKS010000062.1:0-17874 GCA_964539795.1 uncultured Pirellulales bacterium | reverse complement strand
CAACAACCAGTTGGATGGCTGTGACATTCCTGACCAGACCCACCGATGACAAAACCCTGCGAAGCTTCTATCGTTTGGTACGTCCGGGTGGCCCAGGCTGGGACAAGGTTATCCAAAAAGCTGAGGCCGAAGGCGAAACCTTCGAGGAAAAAGCCAAAGCAGGCGACCTGCCGCTCGGCATCCTCTGCATGCTCGCAGGATGTTTCGTCGTCTTCTGTGTCGTTTTCGGTTTCGGATTCTTTATGTATTCACAAACAATCCCAGCGATTATCTGCGTTATTGTCGGCGTTATCAGCACAATATTCCTGGTCAGGTCCTGGGGAAGTCTGCAAATGAAATAAAATAAGAACTGAAATCAAACTTGTAATAAGAACAAATTGTTAAGAGGAATGAAAAATGAAGATTAGTGCAAGTTACTGGATGTTTGAAGGCGGACTCGAAGCTAAAAGACCAATAGCCGAAGCGATGCAGGAGGCAAAAGACCTCGGTTTCGACGCAATCGAGTTGGCCATTGGAAGCCAGGGAGTTCTGACACATAACACCACGCAGGCCCAGTGCGAAGACATCATCGCTGATGCCAAAAAAATCGGCATCGAAATCTCCAGTGTTGCCAGCGGCGAAAGCTGGGGCTGCTCGCCAAGTGCCAATGACCCCGACGTCAGAAAGAAAATTATCGACTTTACCGGCAAGGCCCTGCAGGTTACCAACTGGCTCGGCACCGATGCATATCTTTTCGTGCCCGGTGCTGTGGACGTGTTCTTTTTGCCCGATGCAGAGGTAATACCTTACGATGTCTGCTACGAGCGTGCAAAACAAGCCGTCAGTCAACTCGTGCCTGTTGCCGAAAAAACCGGCGTCGCGATTGGTATTGAAAACGTCTGGAACAAGTTCCTTCTCAGTCCACTGGAGATGCGGGACTTTATTGACAGTTTCGGCTCTGATATGGTGGGAGCATATTTCGATGTGGGTAATGTCCTGCTGACCGGTTATCCCGACCAGTGGATTAAGATTCTCGGCAGCAGAATTAAACGCGTCCACATAAAGGACTTCAAGCTTTCCGTCGGCACGGTGGATGGCTTTGTGGATTTGCTCGAAGGCGATGTGGATTTTGAAGCGGTTAAAAAAGCGCTGGCCGAGGTAGGATATGACAGCTATGTTACCGGCGAAATGCTTCCATTTGTCCCGGGCAGGCCCGAAAAAACCGCAAAAGCAATGAAAAAAATCTTCAAGTAAAAAGGAGAAGAAAAAATGATAAGAGTAGGTGTAATAGGTTTGGGATTTATGGGCAATATGCAATCCAAGTGCTATCAGGCCCTTGAGAACGTAAAGCTGGCTGCGATTTGCGATATCGACGAGGAAAAGCTTAAAGGCGGCGGAGGGGCGGCGGGCAATATCGAGGGCGCAGAAAAGCCCCTCGACTTGACCGGCATTGAGCTTTATACCGATTTCGACAAGATATTGGCCGAGGCCAAACTGGATGCCGTTTCGATTACTCTGCCGACTTACCTTCACGCCGAACATACCATTAAGGCTTTGCAGGCTGGCGTTAACACGCTGTGTGAAAAGCCGATGGCGCAGACTATCGAGCAGTGCAGTCAAATGAAGGAAGCCGCCAAAAAAAGCGGCAAAATTCTGCAGATAGGCCACTGCATTCGATTCTGGCCGGAATACGTCAAGGCAAAAGAAATTGTCGACTCGGGTCAGTATGGCAAAGTTAAGGCCGCCACTTTTCAAAGGCTGTCTCTGACCCCGACATGGTCGTGGGAAAACTGGGTGATGGATGCTTCAAAAAGTGGAGGAGCCCTTCTTGATTTGCACATTCACGATTCAGACTATGTCCAGTATCTTTTCGGGATGCCGAAGTCTGTTAGCACTAAAGCCACCAAAGGTCCGAGCGGCGGCTGGGACCATATAGTCACACAATACGATTGTGACGACGATTGTGTTATCACCGCCGAAGGCGGCTGGATTATGTCGCCGAGTTTTGGCTTCGAAATGAGTTTTAACATCGTTCTCGACAAAACTGTAATATTCTACGACTGCACGCGAGACCCTGCTTTTAAGGTATGCCCGGCGGATGGCGACGCCTTTACTCCCGAAGTACTGCCCGGCAACGGCTATTCACGTGAAATTGCTCATTTTGCAAAAGCTGTGGCTGGAGAGGACGTGCCGGAAATAACCACGCCTCAACAGTCGGAAAACTCGGTAAAAATAATTTTGGCGGAAAAACAATCCGCAGATTCAGGAAAAAAGGTTGAAGTAAAATGATTAAATCTTACCAATGGCCGGTAGGTGTTTGCAGCTGGTCGATAAAAGATGACTTGGGTACTCTTCAAAGACTCAGCGAAGAGTTGAAAATAGAACATGTCCACCTTAACTCAGGCCCGGCAATGGCGGAAGGCGGCGAAAAATTTCTCGTCGCCGTCACAGACCAAGGCTGGAAAATAAGCTGTATGATGGTTGATTTCCCTCAGGAAGACTATTCTACGCCCGCAACAATCAAAAATACCGGAGGAATCGTCCCGGACGACTGCTGGGATGTCAATAGACAGCGGATATTCGATGCGATTGACTTGACTGTAAAGCTCCAGGTAAAGTACCTTTCGACCCATTTCGGATTCATCGAACTCGAAGACGCCGAAGGTGCAAAAAAAATCTTAGATAGAACAAAACTACTGGCAGACAAAGCCGCAGAAAAGAACATCCAGTTGCTTATGGAAACAGGTCAGGAAACAGCCGACGAACTGCGCCGCTTCCTCGAAGAGTTGAACCATCCGGCACTTGGAGTCAACTTTGACCCTGCCAATATGATACTATACGATAAAGGCAATCCACTCGAAGCCGTTCAGACTCTGGCGCCCTGGATAAAGCATGTTCATATAAAAGACGGCATAAGAACCGAAGTCCCCGGCACATGGGGACAGGAAGTGCCCTGGGGCGACGGCCAGGTTGGCGGAGATGACTTCCTCAAAGCCCTCAGGCAAATAGGATACTCCGGAGTGTTGGCTATAGAGCGCGAAGCAGGTGAAAACCGGTTTGAAGATATCAAACTTGCAGCAGAAAGGCTCAGTAAGTTTTCCGGCTGACGATATGTATGGACATCTCTATTGTTATACCGACATTCAACGAAAGCAAAAAAGTCGCCGGCGATATCAGGGACGCATCGAAGTTTTTGAAAAACAACAACCTGACCGGAGAGATAATTGTCGTCGATGACGGCAGCAAAGACAACACTGCTGAGTTTGCAAAAAGCGTCGAAGTCTCCCCGCCCATATCCCTTAAAGTCGAGCATTATACTCCACACAGGGGCAAGGGCTATGCCGTTCGAACCGGTATGAAACAAACCTGCGGCGAATATGCCATGTTTGCCGACAGCGGCTGTTGCGTACCCTATGAAAATCTCTTGTTCGGACTCGATTTGATAAAGACCGGCCAGTGTGATATAGCACACGGCTCAAGAAAAATGAGCGGATGTCATATTCAAAAAAAACAAAGTCTTTACCGGCGATTATGCTCGGCGGCGTTCCACTGGTTTGTAATTCACGATATGAAAATCCCCGCTGAATTCACAGACACCCAATGCGGTTTTAAGATTTACAAAGGTGATATCGCACGCCGGCTGTACAGTGAATGCATTACCGATGGATTTGCATTCGATATAGAAATCATAATGCGGGCACAGAAAGAAGGCTGCCGCATAAAAGAATTTCCCATCGAATGGACATGCGACCGTGACACTCGATTGTCGGCTGCACGAACTTTCCGACAGGTATTTTCCGAACTGATGAAAATCAGGCAGGCATTAAACAAAATAAAATGACATAGTAGTATCAAGCACAACACCCCCCCTGCCGGCGGCTGAACAAACCCTCCACTATTGCAGCAGTTGCTCCTCTTCCCAGCGACCGAAACGCATTATCTTTCCTTTTCCTGAATCTTTGTCCTCCCCTTCGATTACAAGCATACCCAGTACATCAGGATGTTTTGAGCAATACCGCTCAAACTCTTTCGGCCTCATTACCATAAAGGCCGTTGAAAGAGCGTCCGATTTTGCCGCCCCGCGTGTGCATGCCCAGGCGCCCGCTTTCTCTTTAACCGGCCGCCCGATGCGGGGATCGATGATGTGTTGCCCTTTCCGCAAACCCGAACCACTCAGTGAGCGGTTTTGTAAATAAAACCGGCCTAATGTTTCTTTGCGATTCAGGGGATTACCCAACGTCACCGGCCACCCCTTTATATCATCAGGCCCCTTAAGAGCAAGTACAGTACTCGAACCACCGCTAATCAGTGCTGTATCAATATCCCAATCGCTCAATAGGTTTGCCATCCTGTCGAGCGCATAGCCTTTACCGATACCGCCGAGGTCAACCTGCACTGAATCTGTCAACAACTTTACAGTGTGTCTATCTTCATCCAGCTTTACAAGTTCCATACCGGTATGTCGGCGCGCTTCGTTTAGCTCTTCTTCGATAGGACTGCGCATACTCTTCTTATCTTCACCAAGCCAACAGGCCGAAAGACTGCCAATGGTAACATCAAAAGCCCCATCCGTTTCGGCATACATACGTGCACAAAGCTGCAGACATTCAAAAGTCTCCAGGTTAACGACCAACGGCTGACCGGCCGCAAGACTATTAATCCTCGAAATGTCACTGTTCTCGACAAAACGGCTAAGCTCCGCTTCAAGCCGGTCAAGTTCACCAAAAGCAGCATTGGCCGCCTGACCTGCATAGTATCCATCGCTGTGGATGATGAATATCTCAAAAGCCGTTGCCATAGCGTCATGAGAAAAATGATGGGCGCCGGAAATTGAGTCCGGCATACTGCTGACAACAGGAATGTCAGGTTGCTGCTGGGTCATTTTTCATTCCCCATCGAAACCTGCTGCTGCCAACTGTCCCAAAGCTCCTTTGTAATATAGCCGCGTAATTCCACATCGGGACGCAGCCAGCTCTTAGTGTCAAATAAAGGAACATAAAGATTTCTCTCGCCCGGCGGTGGCAATTCATACAATTTTCTCAAAAGGGCCGGCTCAACACTCGCAGACGCAATAATCAACGGCGCCGCCGGCGTGTCCTCATCAACTTCATTCAACCACCTAACGCTGCCATAACGGCGCAAATACCACGGAAGAGGCCAGTAGTCGCCGCCGGGACAAATAACCTCAATGTACATATTATGACCTTCTCGATATGAAGCGGAGATTTCATCGACTCGCTCAACCATAGTAAAAACATCATTTGTCGGATGAGCATAAACATAAGGGTTCCGGCTGTCGGCATAATATATGTAATTGGCACGATATGCCTGCCAGCCGAGGTGGACAAATCCGGCAGCCAACACCAGCCAAATAAGCCCCCGCACCCGAACATTTGACACTGATTTTATAATTACCAAAATGCCAACCCCTCCCAGCAGAATCATTCCGTGCAAAAAACCCAGCATACACCACGGCGTTTTGTATGGAATTACAGAATACACAACGGTCATTATCACCGTGTAAAAAGCAATAAACCTCAGCAGTCCCGAATTAACATTAGCAATGCCTTTTCTTGTCATCGCTGCTGCGAACCCGAACACAGCTAAAACAACAATAATGGCCTCGCTCCAAATCGGACCGTCATAATATTGCGAATAAATGAGCATCTTGAGGTAATAATACCACCGATGAATGTGCAGTTGGTTTTCGCCGGCCCGCTCAAAATAGATTAGATAGGTACGAATCGAATCCCAAATTCCCCTGGGATTAGTAAAAAACGATGAATAAAACATTGCCGAAACTACCATTGCAGACACCATAACTGCGATTAGATGTCTGGCTTTTATCCTCTTTTTAATATTGCTGATAAACTTCCGTTTCGGCTGCAACATTAAAACAAGAACAAGAGCCGACAGCATCGAACCATAGGCAATTATGCAGGTTTCCTTCGTGGCATGCATCAGCCCCAGAAAAATCCCCGCCGATATTGCCCATAAAATCTTTCCGCTCCTGAAATAACGATAGCCGCACCCGATAACGCCAAAAGTAAAACACACCAGCAGCATTTCCTGAATGTAGTAACGGCCGTAAAATACAAACGCCGGCGACACAGCAGTCAGCAAAGCGGCGATAACCACCGCAAACCGTCCAAGACCATCGACAAGCAGCAGAGACATCAAAACCAGTAAAACTGAGAAAAAAACCGGCACGATACGAACCGTAAACTCGCTAAGGTCTTTGTATTTGTCGATTCCGCTTAGCCTGGCCGGTATGAGAGTAAAATAAGCAAGCGACGGGCCGTGATATTCATTGGGGTCATAACGATAGGTATTCTCTTCCAGCAGTTCACCGAACTTGTAGGCATGAATAGCCTCATCACCGTGCATAGGACGCTGCGCCAAATCCGGCAGCCGAAACGCTATACCGGCAACAGTCACGACCAAAACAAGGACGTAACATTTTTGAGCCCATTTCATTTAACAGCTCTGCCGAAAACTTCAACTTCGATATAGTGATTATATTCGTTGGCATTGTTGCCGTTGCTGTGCAGCCGCACATACCGGCCTTGAACACCTTTGGCATCGACAAGCTTGCCCTCGTTGGTTTCGACATAATGCATATCATCACCCTTACCCAGCCCCGAAGAGTTGTCGTCGTCATTATTGAAAAGCGTATTGACATTCGTAATAAAATCAGGGTCATCGGCGACCTGAACAACAACATCGAAATATACCAGCCCCTCCTTATGATAGTGCCAGAACAATATCGCATATATTTCATACTCGGCCCCGAGGTCGATAGTAACACTCTGCTTCATAGGCCCCAACTCTACATAACTGCCGTCGGCGGCCTCCTTGTCTCCGTCGGTTATCATCTCAATGTCGCCGATAATAGGCTCCGGGTCTGTGCTGGTCACTGGCTTTCCGGAGGCAACATTTGTTACTCCCGGCGGTGCCAAAAACGGTGCACGGTCCTTGCCCAGTGGCTTTTCAAGATTGGGAACACGCGCAGGTTTCGGAGTACCGACAAACATCGCCCTCGGCAGCTTAATATCCAGCGGCACCAGCTTTTCTGCCGCTGGCGTAGTTGTACCACCCGAATGTTTGGTGACCTCCCCGCCTTGCTGTCCGGTCCCCTCGGTCGAATCGTCCGGCTCGGATTTCTTGCAGCTCTGAATAAACAACAAACACACCACCAAAAGTGCCAAAACACCGACTTTTACAACTGAAACAAACTCTTTTTTCATCATTTCTACTTTAACCTCAAATATAAAAATTTCTTTCCTGCTTACAAAGCCTTTAATTCACAACAAACCAGCTTATAATAATGTATCCCGACAGGTTTGTCAAGTAACCCGAATCACCCAACGCAAAATCTATTTGAGCCGGCCAAGTATCAACGCTAGGATTATCAATATCAAACACGCTGGAAGCAGCAGTTTTAGGCTTTTTTGAACTGTTGACCCCTTTGCAAGGTTACCTATCGCCTTGGGAACAATCACTGCGCCGAGCAGACCCACGGCAAATATAATCCCGAAGATACTGCCGTAAATCTCAGGGCTGAACTTGGCAAAGGTAACTCCCACGGTTGTCGGAAAACAAGGCGCAAAGGCAAGACCCGCACACGCTACCAGTGCGCTGGTCCAGATTGCTCCGCTTTTGGTCATCGCTAAGATTACAAGACCGGCCACCAAAGCCATTACCGCAATGACAATTTCACCATGTGCACTTATAAGCTGAATCTGGCTCGCAAGCAACCGGCCAACCATCATAGCCACCGCAAAAATCGAAAGCATCTGCTGCGACGTAGCATCAACCACGTCCCCATCCATCTCGGAAAAATCCTTACTGATAATCTCTTTGCTGTACGGTGCTATCCAGTTGCAAAACGACGCCTCCAGGCTGATGTAACAAAATAAAGCCAGGGCAGCTACAATAACTACAGGGTTAACGAGTAACCCGGCCGCTGTCGATGCCTTAAAGCCAACCTGGACATCGGGGTAGTTTTTCGCCAGGATGGCAAAAATCACGGGTATCAGCACGATTACACCAAGAACCGAAATGGCATTCTCATACGAGGTTTTTCTAAAGAGAAAACTGACAATCAAAGGAGTAAGGAAAAGCCCTAAACCGAAAAACACATTACCCAGATTCAATGCGGCCGATATTCTTTCACCTCCGAATAAAACGTGAGGCAAAAGGGTGTTGCCTACATTATTGAGACACATTGCACCGATACCCAGCAAAAGACAAGCTCCAAGCACCGGCCCATACGTTTTGGCACGCGCTATCAAGAAAATACAAAAGGCCGTTACAATAAACCCGGTTATCGCAAATGGCCTGTGACCAAATTTATCAATGAGCACACCAACAACCACCGAAGCAACCACACACGTAATCATCAGACTTGAAATAAGCGTGCCGAATTTGCCCGTGTCGATTTTCAGCCGGGGCATCAGCTTCACGCTGATTGACCCAAGCAGCGAAAAGCACATCCCCAACCCGAACACGCACAACAAAGCTACAACTTTCTCCATAATCCACACTCCTTTCAAAAAAAACTTTTATTAACGGAAGTCCAAAAATCTCCTTATTTCCAGAAAGTCGGTATCAAAGTACCGGCGTTATTCTTCCATTTGACTTCGGATTGTCAAATAAGTGTGAATAATTGCAGCCATTGCCAGTGCTAATGTGCTGTAGCGATGCACCTCAAGAAGAAATCCCTGCATATACGTCCCGAAAAGCCGGAACATACTCAGAACAATCGACAGAATCACCGGAAAAGCCAGCAACACAATAAACCAGAAGCATAATTTCCGCAAAAGTTCGTACTTTTCAATACTCGCCTCGCTCGCCGCCTGCCGCCGAAGAACACGCTGCAGCCACGGCCAGTAATTTTTATCAAACCGGCAGTTGCCGGCCCACATAACACCTAAAACTGCAAGACAAACCGCAAACACCGGGGCAAAAGTTGCGTGCACCATCAAAAGATAACCGCTAAGGTGCTCGTCTGAAACCAGCGGATGATAAAAGCCGGTAATCACTAATACCACAAAGCAAAGCAGCGTTAATAGATAAACCAGTTTTCTCAAAACCCCCGCAGGGCTTAGCTTCTGCTCTAAAAAAAGCAACGTAAATAAGTGGACCCCCTTACGTAATATATCAACAGCCCCCCACCGTCGTTCTTTGCCGCAAGGACGGGCAAAACAATGGATAATGATACCCAGAAAAACAACTGCAAAACCAATTATCGAAACTGTACGAAACATATTAATCTTTACCAGCCAGTATCTTCGCTACAAGGTCAAGGGCCTTGAGAGCATACAATAGAACAACCGCACCTAAAATCGCACACGATATAATCGCTACTATTTTCAACATAGGGCGAAACACAAACGACATCGCAAACGCCTTAGTATAAAAGGCGGGCACATTCTGAAATTCGAGCATCTCTCTTACACAATCCCTCCCGGACGCAATAGGCGTATCGATAGCCACCCTGCCGAAAAAGAAACCCTCGCTCGTCGAATGGCAATCCTCACACTTGCGAATGCCTAATGATTGTGCTGCAGGTCTCACATTATGAGCAATGGGCCATAAATATGCCTGTGCTGCCGAATGCTCCGTCTGGGAAAGTTGATTCGGGTCGTTATCATCAAGGCTGTAAAGTTTGCCCCCGCTGATATAAACCGGCGTCCCCTCGACCGTCCCTTCAGATGATAATAACGCCAATACTTCCGCTATTTGCTCCTTGTTTACTGACGGCCAGTCACCGGAGGCTGGAAGGTTTTCCGTGCCGATGATTTTACCCGCTATCGGCCTGACAATGTCAATCGCAACCGGCCTGACATTACCTTCCACCATAGAGCCCCAGAAAGCAGGCCAAATCAGGTTATGAGGGCCGATTTTACCTTCCGACTTTTGCATTAACACACAAAAGTAAGCAGAGTAATAACCGCGTTCTTCGGCAAATACCGGGGTTATAATATGAGGCAGCGCCTCATCGGACTTATTAACATTTTTAGTTCCAAGCGCATGCGCCCGCGAGGTCTTTACGCTGTATGTTTTCCGCCCGGGCCACGGACCGCAGTGGCAGGCCGTACAGCTAAGCCTGTCGAAATGTACCGTAGGAATCCCCGGATGCTTCGCAACCGGAGCCCCCAAACGCCCCGCCACCGGCCCCGTAGGTGATTCTCCTTCTATGTGACAGCCCTTACACGTCAGCGCCGCCCTCGACGGATCCAAAATTTGCTCTTCGCCTTCATACCCGCGGGTAATATTATGACCAAGACCGTTGCGGTGACAATCAACGCACTTCATACCCGCCTTCAGGTGAACATCCTCATCTGTAGCCCATTTTTCCGAAACACCCCCGCCAATCACCTTGTTCGAATGACAGAAATAGCAACGCTCGTTAGGCACTTCTCTGACTATATCAAATAGCACCTGGTTTTTCGGGTCGAATGCATCTTTGCGATATGTTATGGCTATATCATCGGACATTAATGGGTCATAAGTCTCAAGCTGTTTAAGCGCAACACCTTTAATCGATGCAAATTCACACGCACCAGCCGCCGCCCAGCGGAAATTCTGACGAGCTACCTGCGTCGCGTACTCAGCCTGGTCCTGACCAGCACTCGCATTGTGACAGGCAAGGCAATTCACCTCTAATTTCCCGGAGACAAATCCTCGCATTATCTCGTCGGGCTCTTCACTTTCTATCTCTCCCGCTCCCCCGCCGGGGGTGTGCCTGCCGAAAAGAAGTGTAAATTGCCAGGTTGTAAGACCAATCTCTTCAGGTCTGAAAGTCCCTCGCCACCGGCGATATGACAGCGGTATCTGTGTGCAGGTCTCGCCATCTACAAAAATCCACGGCTCACCTGCCCTCCCGCCGCCGATATTCGGGTCAACTGAATTGAAATGCCACCCTTTACTTATTATCTCGTAGTAATGAGGTTGGACATGTTGGATATGACACTCGCTACAGGTACGCCGCGTTGAAAAAGGCAGAAGCGGATCGTCGTCAGGAAATATCTTGTCCCCTCCCTCCTCCTCATCGAGCATAGGTTCAGCAAATAAGTCTAAAAGATGCACCGGGACCGCCCTGCTGCCGTCACTTTCGTCCCCAGGAAGTGTCGTTTCGCCCTCGCCGGCGGCTGGCACTGCCAATACCACAAGGCACAAAATAGCGGTTAAGAACAATCCGTTTCTCAATGTATAAACAATCCTTTTTCCTTCATTCGATGTTCAAACAATTGTATCATACAAACCGGTTTATCTAAACCTTGAATTCTTCCGGCTTGAATTCCAGCTTCCTGGCCGCTTCAACGGCCTCGTTGACCTTCAGGACCGTCGCGGCCGTTTCATAACCGATCTCAGCAGGACAATTAAGTTTTACATTCTTGTCGCGAATCGCTGCGAAAAAGTTCTCAAGGTGAGGCTGATGGTAAGGCTTATTCATCGTTACTGGCAAATCATACTTCGCCGCCGGAATCGATTCCATAACATTCGCTGCAGCTTGAGCAACTGCCGGCTTTGCTTCCTCTTCTACTTCGGTCACATAACCTTTCTTGACCCACTTCTCCCATTTTTCTTCCGCTACCCACTCCTCGCGATAAACGTTGCCTCGACCGGAAGCCTCCGAAATCAGCAGTGTCCCCTCATCACCCATAAAGGTCTCAAAATATCCCTGGCTGCTGTTGGTTGTTATTGTCTGGTAAAGAGCCCTGACAATACCCTCACTGGTTTCGTATTCATAAACGACCATAACAGAGTCATACCATTCGTGTCCCTTCCAGTAATCGATGCCCCCGCTGGCCATCACCGATTTCGGATGTGCATCGAGAAACCAGCTGTAGATATCAATCTGATGTGAACCCAAATCAACTATCGGTCCGCCCCCTAATCCCTTATACCAGCGCCAGTTTCTAAACTGTTGCATCGACTCGAAACCATATTCCTTAAGCGTCGCATCGTCAATGGCATATTTTGATGGAGACCCAAGGTCTTCGCACGCCGCTTTGCTCCGGTTCCACTGACCGTTTATCGTGGTCATTCTCCCTAAAATCTTTGCCTCTTTCATCAGCTTTTCGTAGCAGTATATATAACGTGGGTTGCTGCGGCGCTGATGACCAATCTGCAGAAGTTTACCCGTCTCACGAGCTGTCTTAACCATCTTGCGCGCACCTTCTAAGGTATTGGACATCTCTTTTTCACAATAAACATGAAGACCCGCCTTCAGACACGCTACCGCATGTTCGGAATGCCAGAAATCCGGAGTCGCAACTATCACAGCATCAATGTCCTTCTCTTTATCAAGCATTTCACGGTAATCGACATAAGTACTGGGCATTACTTTATCATATGCTTTTAGCCTCCGGGCGACCATTTTCTGATTGTAGGCCGTCCAGATGTCGCATACCGCCTTAAAACGAACCCCCGGTATATTTCTGCACGCCGTCATCAAAACCTGCCCCTGTGCCCCTGCCCCGAGTATCGCAACGTTAATTTCATCCGCTTTTTTCCCGCTGTCGCTCTTTGCTGCTACCATCGGAGAAAATGCCAGCCCGGCACCTATCGCCGCCGTCGAACGCAAAAAGCTCCGCCTGTCAACCTTGAAATTTGATTCTTTAATATCACTCATCTTACTTCCATCAACTCCATAAACTTAACAAAACTATTAATTATATTTTTGCAAGCTGTTAAACAACAAAAGCAAACATAATTCTATTGTACGAAATTATTCCTCTTTCGCAAACAATTTATGCACTGCATCTGTGCTCTTTTTGACTTTTTACTGCTTTTTGCCCCTGTTCCTACAGCCTTTTTACCTTTATATTGCGATACCATACCGGCGTCCCATGGTCCTGAAAACCGATATAACCCGGCCTTTGAAGACTCTCTAACGCTACTGGGAATTTGTTCTTTGTACCATCAGGACTCCTACCCACCTCGGTCCACTCATTCAAATCCATATCGATTATCTCTTTGCCGTTCAGCACAACGTTCACCTTATTGTCCTGGCAGGTAATAATATAACGGTTCCATTTGCCCGCCTTCCTGGCCATGTTCTTACTCGGTGCTATACAATCATAAACCGCTCCGCAACTGTGCTTGCTCGCCTCATCGCCATACGAATCAAACACCTGTATCTCCATTCCATGATGCCGCCAGGTAAGGTTATCTATATTACGCAGAAACACCCCGCTGTTCGTATTCTCTGCCAGCTTGAACTCCAAATCCAGAACAAAGTTTTCGAAGCTTCCCCGCGTCCATATATCTCCCCCGCCGATATGGGTCAAAAGCCCCTTTTCCATCGCCCACGTACCCGGCTTATAAATAAAATTCGATAAATTCTCTGTCAGCAGATAATTCCATTTCGCCGGCTTCAGTTTACCTGCGACGCTGTTAAAGTATCCCACGCACTCCCGGATTTCCCCAACTGAGTTCTCCCAGTTATGCTCATACTCTATGGAGAAAACACCTTTGAAATTCTGTCGGTTTAGCTCCTCCAGCATCGCCTTCACATCCCCAAGCCCTGTCCCCCAAATCACATCGTGAGCATCACGATTACCGAATTCGTTCAGGTCCTTAAGATGCAGACTGATTATCCGCCCTTCGAGTTTCCTCAACCCGTCCATAGGATTGATGCCGGAACGCATCCAGTGACCCGTATCCGCACAGGCCCCTATACGTCCGCTTCGCCCCCGGCAGGCCTCGAGAACCGTCTGTGGGTCCCAGTATCGCGATGGTGTCGGATGATTGTGAATCGCCATATTGATTTCGTACTCCTGGCACAATCTGTCGATTAAGTCAAAAGCCTCAGCCTTGGGCTCCGACACTATCGTTTCTATCCCAATTTCCTTCGCGAAATCAAACACCTCCCGGCATTTGGCCTCATCGTTTGGAAGGTCCACAACTCCATAATTGACCAGTTTCACCCCTGCCGATTCGAGCTTCCTTTTAGCTGCCGCCCTCAGTCCCGCAGACATTGTATGGTGAAACTTCTCTTCCGGCCATCCTTTGCTGAATCGCTGACCGGGATATGCCTCTACCCACCCAAGACCAAGCGACGCCGTCTTGTCAACCGCCTCATAAAACGTAAAACGGTTAAACGTGTACGCCTGCATCCCAAGTCGCCACCCCTCATAAACGTCCTTACCCGAATCGCCTTGACTAATCATCTCACGCAGCCCCATACACGAACCCGAAAACAGCATAACCGCTGCCAGCAAAATAAAAATGACTTTTGATTTTCTGTCCATCTTTCGTTTCTCCTGTAAATAAAACCATAATAATATTTAATTCTTACTTTCCGGTATAATAAAACGCCAAATCATAACGGATTCAGTCGCTCAAATCAATCCAAAACTATAAACCAAAACTACAATTCTCTGACCTCACCGCCTCCCACGAAACGCCCCCTCACGCACCGCAAACTGCCTTTCAGGCCAGCCGAGCTTTTCCGCGACCGCCTGTGGATATTCCCATCCTCCTTTCCCTTCCTCTTGGTAAATGCGAACCCTGCTCCGCTCCGCCGCTATTGCCACGGCACACGGCATATCGAGATATCGCAGAACATTGAGGAAAGTCGGGCCGTCCCTATGCGACGCCGGCGGATTCTGCACATCAACCCTGCTTATGTCCGTCTCGAAAAGTGATGCATAGAGCGCAATCCCTCCCATTTGCCCTTCACCCCGAAGCCGCATCGGCAAATCACGCACACCATCAATACTCCGCACCGCCTGTATCGCCCGCCGAACATCCCAAACACGCATTCCGTCCAGAGTCTGCCCCAGCAGCATAAACCGCCGCCGGATATGAGTCCGCTTGCGCTCATCGGGATTCCACGCCGTCGGCCCGATACCACGCGGCCCTACAAAACCAACCGCCACATTCACTCTCTCGAACATACGCTTATACCGTTCGAAAGCCTCCGTATTTGCTTCCCCCGGCCCCTGGTCGCTCAGCTCTTCTGCAAAACCGGCCCGCATCGCCGAAAGCCATTCGCCCCAGTCCTCTTCACCCAAAACCCTCAGAACGATACTGCGGGCATTATCGCCTTCTGCAGCCCGCCGCAAAAGATACAATCGCAGACGAATCGGCCCCTGGCTCGTAAAATCAAAAGCGCTCAGAACAAGACCGTCCCTCTCAGCCGAAAATACCTTCTCTATATCGAGCCCCCCTGCCTCCCCATCATCTGGCCACGCCCGAAACGATTTCTCACGAAGCGCCTTCATCCATCCGTCTCGCTGCCTCGCCCATTCATCAGCCGTTCCCGGAACTGCCGGTTTGCCTGCCTTGGTCGTAAACATCTCCTGTATCTGCATATTTATACTGTCGCTCGGAAGCGTCTCGAAAACTTTGAGCTCTTTCGGCTCGAAAAGCGGCAATGCCGGCTGGTCTATCGTCTCTTTCTTGCCCTTCAGAAAACGGTCGAACCACGTAAATGCATGCACCCGAAGCTCCTGAGTATCGGCATGAGGCCCTTCGGTGATATGCAGCCCGAGATTTCTCTCCGCCCCGTAAAGCTCATAAATCTTCTGGGCCTTTTTATATATCCGGACAACTCCGTCCATAGGAAAGATTGTGTCCTTATCGCTGTTGGATATCAGAAGAGCCCTCGGAGCTACCAGTGCCGCAACCTGCGGATAATCCCACAGGTAAGTATTCACGTGATATATACAGTCGCATTGCCCCTCCACGCATCCTTCGACAACCTGCGTTTGAAGGTCGTCTATCCCAGCCACAGGAACAGCCGCCTTGATTCGCTCGTCAAGGGCCGCTATCCACCAGCTGTCAACCCCACCGCCGGATATACCCGTAACACCGAACCGCTCCCTGTCAACCTCCTTGCGGGTCTCTAAATAATCCAGTGCACGAATCGAAAACCACGCCTCAACACCCGCCGAAGTGTAACCCCGGCTGTTCCACCACCACATATTATATTTATAAGTCCCGTGGTGTATCCCCTCGATTTCACCAAGCTGAAGCGTATCGATTATAAAGCAAACATAACCATGCTGAGCAAACCAGCAGGGATGATGTTGGTACGCAGCCTTGTTGCCGTAGCTTACACCGCCCTCTTCAACCCCTCTGTGTCCGCTCGCATACAGCGCTGAGTGCCCGCACACATAAAGTATCGTCGGTGCCGGCTTCTCAAGATTTTTCGGAATGTAAAGATTACCCGTAACATACAGACCCGGGCTCGCCTGAAAATGTATCTTTTCTACAATAAAATCCTCATGCTCTAATGTCCCCGTTATGACCGCCTTAAGGTCCGTCTTTTCAGGCATCGGCTCCATACCAAGCATCTCGAAAAGCTGCCTCTTATACACGGCCCGTTTATTTTTCCACTCCTCAAGTGTTGTAACATCTGCAAGGCACTTCTCGCTAAGCTTAGCCGTCTCAATCCGGAAGTACTCGCTAATCATCTTGTCCCCCTTGCCGCTACCAATCGAACGGTATCGGCCCTCAACACTCGTAACAACAATTCCGCCCAGCAATACTGCAACGCATACAAACAACATTATCTCTTGCATTATTATATATTCTTTTTCTTTGCCTCGGTCAGCCATTTGTTCCTCCCGAAAAAATGTCGGTTAATAAAATTCCCCGCCCATAGGCGGAATCATTAAATTACAAAAGTGCTCGTTTCGCCAAAATTATACGATTGGGGCTGAAAATGCAAGATTTGATTAAAACCAACATCAAATAAAAAAGCAGGGCTGGGTCAGGAGGAAGGAGGAAAGAGTCCCAGCCCTGATGGTTTATCTGCCACAGCGGCTGCATACCTTTTTATGCTTATGATTTAAAAATGCAAGTAGGAAATTCCTAAATATGCTGTAGGAAAAGCCTAAATATGTAGTAGGAAAATCCTACTTATGACGGTAAAAAAGGCTACAGTATGCTCTAAGAAAATCCTACTTTCAGCCTTACAAAACCCTACATTTCCGGGTAGACTGAATCTGTACACCCCAAAAACGCCGATTTTGCTTAAAAAAAGCCCCTAAAGCGAAAAAAAAAACAGGGCCGGGCCGCGGAGGGAGAGGAGAGAGCGAAATTGCCCAGCCCTGAAGTATTATCTATTATACCTAATTTACCTAATATTGCAAATCTTTTTTAAAAAAATCTTTCCTGAATGCAAAAAAATAGGGCTGGGTGCGCCTTATGAAGGTTTAAGAGGGAGGATGAGCAGGTCCCCAGCCCTAAATATCCCTCTTCCTCTACAGCAACTCAAATGCTAAAACCACTCACTGAAAAAAGCAACAAGTAAATTCCTCGTTTTAGCCGAGCATTTGCCTACTTTTTCCCTTACCAAAACCTATCCTTTATAAAAAAAGCCCTTTATTTGACTAAAAACCGCCCCCGAATAAAAAAAAAGAGGGCTGGGCGAAAATCTTGACAGAGCGTACAAACCCAGCCCTAAATTTCTCATCTCTCTCGACGACCAAATCCATATATCTATTTTCGTCCATCGTCAGCAAAAAACCTATTAGGAAATTCCTACTTTTTGCCTTACCAAACCCTACATTTTCACGTACAAAAACTTATCCTTTATAAAAAACCCCGTTTTTTGACTAAAAACCGCCCACGATTAAAAAAATCAGGGCCGGGCTGCGGAGGGAGGGAGAGTGTGCGAAATACCCGGCCCTGAAAATTCCTTGTTTATTTTTTCTTTTATTGCATAAATATTTCCCTGCAAATAAGGCAGGACGCCACCCGGCTATATGCCGCTCCTTCGCCCGCGCCCGGTGCATAATAGCCTTTATATTTAAGAGCAAATACTTATCTGCCTATAAGGCAGCGCACCGCGGAGGACTTTTATTAAATCTCCGTTCATAATCAAACATATCAATTCCCTTCGTCGCTCTATATAACCGCCGACGCCCCAAA
>CAZIKS010000061.1:0-18167 GCA_964539795.1 uncultured Pirellulales bacterium | reverse complement strand
CATAACCGCTTTCGGGCGGCCGCTACTGCCGGAGGAAAAGATAATGGTGGCTAAATCGTCGGCGCTATGTCGGCCGGAATTTGCCAGCAGCCGCGTTGGCAAAAAACGCGCCTTAACATAGGCTTTTAATTTCGCGGTGAATTTTAGCTTAGAGACAATATCTTCGAGAAAAATAAGGCCCGGTAAAGTTTTGAGCTTTTTGATTTTTTCGAGAAAGCTGCGCGATGAAATAATATATTTGATGTCACATTTTGCGAGAGACGAGTTTATCATCTGTTCTGAGGCTGTGTAATTTAGATTCACCGCCACCCTGCCGAGCAAAGTTACGGCAAAATTGGCCAGCGCTGCACCGACGGACGGCGGCAATATAATGGCAATTTTGTCCCGGGAAGGTGTGAGTTTGTCAAGTTCAGCACTAAGAGCTAAGGCAGCTACAAGTGTTTGGCCGTAACTTAGATGTTTTCCTGTAGAATCAGAGATGCAGCGTCCGGGCCAATTCTTACGTGCGGTCCTGACAAAATGCTCGCCTAAAGACCAATCAAGTTTTGGCTTTGAGTTATCCATCACTGAGTTCTTAAAAAGCCTGTATATTATATACCAAACTCTTATGTCGGCATAAAACTATTTTGACCATTATGGAGTGAGCCGACTTAATCTGGCAGTTTTTTGTTTATTATGACAGCTTTGTTGCCAATTGGCAGTTGGAGAGTCGGGCTCCAGTTGTTGTCATCAAGGGCTTCTTTGCTTCTGGCAAAGCCGTAAGCTGTGCCGTCGGCATCCCAGAGAAGCTTACGATTATCCAGGAAATGGCCTATAGGGTATTTTCCGGTAATAGTCGCATAGTACCACTGCCAGGGGAAATTATGGTCCTTTATGCCCTGGTCTATATCAGTGACATCCACATTGTGAGCAAAAGTCAAATCATACTGCGTCCAGTCGAGCGTGTAGTCACGTGTATAATAATGGTCGGCCCAATATTTTTTGCCGACATCCATATTGATATCACCAAGTGAATTTTCCTGCCAATTATGCGGCACATAAGCATCAAGGAACGTCAGATGAATATCGGTTCCGGTTTTTTGAGCAAGTATTTTTGCAGCGGCACTTGCTGCCCAGCAGCCACTTGAATGAGCAATGAAATGAATATGTTGTAAGTCAGCATCAAGAGCAAGGATTTGCTCTGCGAGAGCCGGACCTGCAATATCAGAAGCATATTTGACAGCATCGGTGGGATTTAGACTTGCGGCGCCCTTGGCCCAATCAAGGTATCCGCAAAGCCAGATTTCCGTATTCACCTTCTGCGGTATTGCGACCGCCATATCTTCGGGCCAATCGCCCCTGCCCTTTTCAATCCATCCGTGTACGACCACCACCAAAAAGAGCGGGTGTGATTTCGGCGGAGATGATTGGCAAGCACCAACAAATCGCAATTTATCAGTGTGAGAATTTCTGCAGGAGTTTACACAACAAGCCGTTGCCGCAAGAACCATTAAGATTGCAATCAATATTAATATTCTTTTGGACATAATGCAGAAGCACTTAATAGACCTGCTTGTCTTTGGCGGACCTGCTCAATAAAGGCTTCGAGGCGAGTGGTCAGAGTTGAGTCCTCCTGGCCGTCAAAACTCAAATTCAAAACAGGCATCCCACCGCAGTCGCCACTTATGCGCATCGTTTGAGTGCTGACGATTGTCGATGGCATACAACTAAAGGGCATAACATTTACGACTCCGCCAAGGCCGTGATGATGAAACTCGACCATTTTGCCTACGCTAAGTATCGCTTCGCCCTCAAAGGAATGGTGTAGATAGGGCCTTCCAAGTTCGATTACCTTCTCTATAGGGACTTCGGCCAACCGCCCAAATCTCTTCTCCAAAGGCCGGGCAAGGGTTTTTTCAATCTTTTTCTGGAAATAGTCCTGAAGCATATTGGTCATAAAGCTGCTTACCTGTCTCCAGCGACGAGCCTGGCTGCTTCGAGTAAAATTGGTATAGTAAATCCATTCCGCCAATGAAGCCAAACTGCAAGCGGCCCCGAGTTCTTCGAGTCGGGCGATTAAGTTCATATTAGCAAATGGATGGCTGCGAACGTAAATTTCACCGACTATTCCAATCGTTGGTTTTTGCACTTCAAGGTCTAATGGCAGGGCTGCAAATTCTTCTGCGATATTATCCATAAGACTACATAACCGGGACAGAGAGCTACGTTTTTCAACTGCTCTGACCCATCGGTTAAGGGATTTTTCGTAGAGTTGTTGAGCCTGTCGGGTATCTTTGGCGAAAGGGCGCAGCCTTAAAATCAGCTTGCCGAGTAAATCTATTCCTGCCGCTGCAGTCCATATATCTTTCATAAAACTGCCTGTAGCGGAACCATTTACGCCGGCGGTGAAGTCTTTGTAGAAACTGCCGTCCTGATTGGGTGATATTACAGGTACATCTGCTGCTCCGGCGTATCTGAGAACCAGCCTGTGCATACAACTGTACATTCCGAATCTGCAGGGCCCTGAACTTCCGGGCATAAAGAAGGCCGTCTTTTGCGGGTCAAAGTCTTCGGCAGTTATAACCTTCAGCATATCGCCTGTGGTGATGGCGCAGGGCAGGCACTCTTTACCGGTAGTGAATTTTCTGCCCTGCAAAAGAGCCGAGCCATCGGCTATAGGCATAACCTCAGCCGGCTGACCGTAAGCTCTGAAACAAGCGGCCACACCATAAGCACAATCACTCATATATGGAATATACAATTTGCGTCCTGAGGTGATGATTTTCTTCAGCGGTTTGATGGTTGGTCCCTGCGGCGGCTGCTTATGGTGATAGTGTTTCAGGCTCTCAAAAAAAGCTTCAAGACGGGTTATGACGCCGGCATCGGCGGAATGTTCGTCAAGCTCCAGTTGGAGGCAGGGTTTTTGAGCCATTATGTCCTTGAAAAAAGTCATCAGGAATGAATCGGGTCCACAGCCGAAATTTGAAAGATATATCGCAAAAAGCCGCTGGTCTTTTTTGATTATTTCCGCAGCCCTTAAAATCTTCTGACCATAAGTCCAATATATCTGACGGTGCAGGGATTCGTCGGCGATTTCGGCGCGGTCAATATCCAGCATATCCATAGGTATTACCTGACCTCCAAGCTCGGCGAGTTTTTTAGGCAGTTGCAAATTCAATCCCTCATCGCAACCGTTATAAGGGCGAGAAATCAAAACAAACAGCTTCTGCTCGGACCCTGTTTGCGAAAGGATTTCGGCGCCCTTTTGCTTCAAAACATCCTCGAAAGATTTCTGAATGGAAAAGGATTGTTTAATCGCTTTGCAAACCTGGGAGGCGGAAACGTTCAACTGCCTGCCAAGTTCCGTGAAAGTTTTTCGCAACAGCTTATGCCCTTCACCCATACGAATCGGAGCAATCAGGATTTTTGTTCCGCCGGTTTCTGAAGTTTTTTTATCGGGTCCGGGGCTGCCGTCAAGTTTGTCGGCAAAAGCGGTCCTGACCTGGTAAGGAAATGACTGTACATAAGGACATAACTGATTGTGCCGGTTCATGGGAAAGTTTGCCGTCATCGAGACGATGCTCGGCAGAAAGATGTAATCAACCTGTTTTTCTATCAACTCTGCGATATGGCCGTAGGCGACCTTTACCGGAAAACAGGTCTGAGCGGTGACGGTTTCGACTCCCATACGTATTATTCTTTTATCGGTCCGGCCGGAGAGAACCACATTAAAACCCAGCAATTTGAAGAATTGAGAAAATAACGGCAAAAGCTGCCAATTGACCAATGCCATAGGAATACCTATTGCAGCCCCGGTTTTGTCGGCGTTTTTGTGTTTGTCAGTTAAGCCTGCAAATTCCAGCAATTTTTGCCTGCGATATTCGAATGCATCCGGAGCTTTTGACTTCAGGGGGTTTTTCTTGAGATTGTATCTGTCACAGCGTGAACCATAGAATAAGGGCTGGGTCTGCGGCAGTTGCACTTTCTTGATTTCACAGTGGTTTGGGCAGTGCTCACAGGCGAAAGATTCGACACTGTAGTCAACATGCGCCAAGTTCTCGAAACCTCTGAAATTACTTTGTAGTGTTTTTCCAGAGTGCCCGGAGGTTTTTTTCATATTTTCAGCGGCAATCGATGCTGCTCCGATTGCTCCTGTTACCTCGTGATGGTCGGGGACCATAATCGGCTTTGCTGTTGTTTTTTCAAAAGCGGCCCATACGGCTTTGTTGAAGGCGGTTCCGCCCTGGAAGCAGATGTTGTCTCCTATTTTGCGTCGGCCGACAACTCTATTAAGATAATTTTCCACTATTGAATAGCTCAAGCCGGCTACCAAATCTTCCGTTTCCGCACCCTGCTGCTGATAGTTCAGCAGGTCGGATTCCATAAAAACAGTGCATCTTTCGCCAAGCTTTATTGGGCAGTTGCTGTTAAAAGCCAGTTGTGCAAATTCCTCGTTGATGTTTATTCCCAGGCGTTGCGCCTGCTCTTCGAGGAAAGAGCCGGTTCCAGCGGCACAGGCGTGATTCATTTCGAAATCCACAACCACCCCATTTTCGAGCGATATGTATTTGCTGTCCTGTCCGCCGATTTCAAATATTGTGTCAACGTTTGGATTGACTATTGCAGCACCGGCGGCCTGAGCGGTTATTTCATTTATAACCACATCGGCACCAATAAAATCACCGGTAAGGTATCTGCCTGAGCCGGTAGTTGCGGCTCCGAGGATTTTTACCTTTCCAGAGACCTTTGCGCCGACTATGTCCAGCCCCTGTCGAACGGCCTCCAATGGGCTGCCGGCGGTCATCAAATATGCCTTGGCTAGGACTCTTTTTTTCTCATCGATAACCGCTACGTTCGTGCTTATCGAACCTACATCCACACCGAGATAAGCACTTATAATCCCGGCTTTATCTGAGAGTAAATGGTCGTAAACCACACTTTCCGGCGGTTGTAAACTTGGTATTTTAAGAGGCTGGCGTCGAGGAGCATCCTGGATAACGGAGGTTCGCTGTGCCAGGTAGCTGTCTATTTTTTCCAGGTGAATACGGCTGTTTCTTTTATGGCTAAACCTCTTTTTAGATAACAGCACTGCGCCAATCGCACCGGTAAAAAAGTGCTCTTTCGGAACAATAAGCTGCCCCGGCTCTAAATCAAAAACCATCTCCAATGCCCTGACAACACCGGTATTGGCTGCGACACCACCTGTGAATACGAGCGGTTTGACAAACTCTCTGCCAGAGCCCAGATTGCTCTTTAAGTTCCTCGCCAATGCAAGGCATAATCCAGCTATGATGTCACAATTCGGTGTGGCCTGCTGCTGAAGATGAATCATATCGCTCTTTGCGAAAACCGAGCAGCGTCCGGCCATTCTCGGGACGTTTTTGCTCTGCAGCGCCATTTGACCAAACTGGTTTTCGATATCTATGCCGAGCCGTTGCGCCTGCTGGTCAAGAAACGAACCTGTTCCGGCGGCACAGACAGTGTTAAGTGCGAAATCACGGACTCCGGCCCGGCCGCCTTCTTTAGTCAAAAAAATAAGTTTACTGTCCTGACCGCCCATTTCGATTATCGTTGCCTGCTTCAGGTTCAGATACAAATGGCTTATTGCCTCGGCCTGGGCAGGAACTTCGTTTACAAAGGGGATATCCAAGAGTCCGGCCACAAAGCGACCGGCTGACCCCGTTGCCGCAGCGAGGACAACATCCGTTGGATTTATCCGGCTGAAAACCTCTGCCATCTGGCAACGTACCGTTTCTATCGGCCTTCCTTTTGTACGCTTGTAATCGCAGATGATGATACTGCCGGTATCATCCAGCACAACTATATCACTGCTGGTCGAGCCGATATCAATACCTATATAAAGCCTGTGAGGAATATGTACCGGCTGAAGCCGACCTGTCGAGCCTGATTTATTCCTCTCAGTCTTTGCCCCTGCGTCCATATTCACCTCCACTACAGTCCCAGCCTTAATTGACGCTTAGCTTTCATAATAATATTACACTCCATTTTCCACGATGTCAGGTGATTTTTGCAATTTTTTTTAGCGGCCAGCTGACCAGAAACAAAATACCGGCCAATCCAAAGAGCGCAAACACCCCCGTTTAACCAAATTCTACCTTCGACAGTGTGGAAAATAAGCATACCGCTGACGGCTAAAATGACGCTGATACCTTCCCATTTCCACCCGAGAATCCACCCTGCCCACATGGCCAGCATACCAGCAAACTCAAGCTGGATCTGGGGCGGCTGCTTAAACGGATTGGGCAGGCCTTCTACACTAAAAGCATGGCAGAGGACAAGAAGCAGCACCAAAGCTGCTAAAAGAGCTGCCAGTATTCTTGTTGTCCAACGAATAGCGGTCAGCCAATAGTCTCTTGATTTTCTGATACGTTCCATTTCCAGGTCCTTTTATAATATTATCAAACAACTCTGTTTTTATATTAGCTGATTCATTTTAGTGTTTTTCATTAACCTCCACCTTCTTTAGTATCCGAGGATCAGGTTTGTTGAGAATACAACGACGATATTCCTTTCTAACCATCGCAGAAATATCATCAATGTCTACTGTCTTGCCTTTATGAGGACCATCAAGAATTTCCGCAAAGACATAAATACTGCTGCCCCAGAGTAGAGAGCCGTATTTGCGAAGCTTCGTACATCGAATTCTGGTGCCAGTATTGACAATACCAACCACCTGTGGCCAGTTTTGCTGATTGCTTTTATATTCAGCAATGGTTTGGGGTGCAGACCACAAGGGGGCACGTCGTTCTATCCGCGCTGGAGGAACAAGCATCAGTCGTTTCGACCAGTCTTCTTCTAATTCAAGAAATACGTCGGTTACAAGTTCGTATATCTGGTCTCGTTCATATCCTCCCCAATACTGGTCTTTTTGTGTTATATCTTTGTCGTGAGCAAGCAACATGTCCAATTGCAATAGTAATATACCACCACCATACAGCAAAAACAAAAAGGTGCTTGCTAATACTATAATTACAATGATTATTGTTTTTTTAAGCCACATTCAAGCACCGTCTTTCTTTGTATTCTTGGCTTTGCCACTGTTTTAATTCTTTCACACCATCAATATCGATTTAATTGAACGGTATCGTCCCGGCTCAGGCCTTTGACTTTTTCAACTCGAATGCCCGAACAATCACGTAAGCTATAAGCGCGAAAACAAAGAATACAAGAAGCATCCAGGCAACACCCTGAAGAGTTCCGATTACTGTTCGATATACTTCCAGCACCCATCGTTCGGCGTTCAGCCGCACTATTTCAGAGCCTTCATACCTTGGTTTTGTGATATACTTCTCGAGTTCCCATATTCTGACACCACTGGATATACCGGTGATATAGATTGCGAATTTGAGATATCTCGACCAGGCCGAACTTATTTTGTCGGCGATAATGCGGGTGAGTATATTGTTGACAGGCCTGCCAAAAACGAGAACGACGATGGACGATACCACAAACGCAATCACAAACGTGACAATCAAAAGTGTGATAAACATATCTGTCTCCTTTCGTCTGACTATTGATTCTAAGATTTTCCATTTAGATCTTCTCTACGATTTCCCAAAAAATATCCTTCAAAAAGGCCTCAGAAGATACCTGTGATTCTGCGAGATCTCTCCAGGAGGAATAAAGAGGTCAGGGTGTGGAGCTCCGGTAGCCTTTGAGAAATATGGGTCTAAGGCCTCGGCCTGTTTAAATAGTGCTTGTCCTTGTTCTTTGTTACCTGAAAAGGATTTGTACTTAGATCGCACTCCAAGTGCGTATGCTAACATTGGTTGAATAGGCCCGGACTCTATGTATCTTGCCACAGCAGCATCGCCTAATGCTATGCTTGTTTGAAGTAATTCTTTATCATTCTTGGCTCTCATTCCACTGAAGGTATGATATATGCTAAGATCCAGGAAGAGGAACACTTTTTCAGGATCAATTTCAATTGCTTTTTCAAAATAGGAAACCGCATGGTCAACTTTATCTGTCCTTAAATATGCCTTTCCAAGTTCTTCAATCACATCGGCATTTCCTTCATATTTTTTCAGCACTTTTTGCCAATAATCAACTCTATCAACATCTTCTGGCAGTAGTATTGACCTGGCTTTAGCACCAAAAACACCATCTATTCCTTCTATCTGCCTTGCATATTGCTCAGCCTTTGATTTATCACCACCAGCTTCTTCAGGAAACTCACTATAAAGCTCAACAAGGTAGAGCCTTGCTTGATGATAATCCGGCTTAAGTCTTAGTGCAGATTCAAAAGAGTCAATTGCCTTTGCCAATTTTTCTTTAGGTTGGCCTCCTGTCATTAAAGAGTAATATGCTAAAAAATAATCAACATGCCCTGCATAAAGAGTATATGTAACATTTTTTGGATTAAGCTCCACAGCCTTATCAATAGTATCTTGGGCATCGCCAATCATATCAACTATGTTTCTCCCTCCTTGCCCTAATGCCCTATGTACTTGTATTCTTGCAAGCTCATAATGTCCAGCTGCATCTTTAGGATTCTCGGCCAGTGCCTTTTCGAGAAATTCTTTAGCCTGGTCAACCTTCCCTGCCATCCTCAGGTTAAACGCTTTCATCGCTGCGCCCAGCTCTTTGGCACCAACACCTTTTATTTCTTCCGCTCTGACCGCCCCACACATTGCGAGACCCGCAGCCACACACACCAAACAAATTGTAATTCTTTTCTTTTCCATTTCTTTCTCCTTTTGTTTGTATATATACCGTTAATATATGTACTATTATTTCAAAAAAATCGTTTGACTGTCCCTATTTACTTTTGACTTTTATTACGCTTATTAAAATCAGTTTAGCCTGCTTCGGATTTTTTCGAGTACCTTTATCAATTTTTTCTGTTCTGCTGACCCTGTCGAGGTCATTATTTTTTTGACGAGCTTCGCATATAAAGGCTCAGCTTTTGCAAGGAGTTTGTTGCCTTTGCCGGTCATTTTTACAATATTATACCTTCTGTCATTCTCAGCATCTGTTCGAACAACCAGTCCGGCCTTTTCCATCCGGTCTATCAATGAGGTGATATTTGCCCGGTTGACAAGCATCATATCACTTAGCTGGGCCTGACTTAAGCCCTCTTCAGAACCACTCTGGTAATACAGGAGCATCAAGACATTAAACTGCACATCAGTCAGGCCAAAAGTTCGGAAGAATTCGGAGGCCTGCTTTTTGATGAGCGAGGCTGTATAGTAAATATTTAGTATCGCCTCGTGTTCCAGTACGGTAAAACCTTTCTTTAAGCCAAGTTCCTGTTGAAGAGACATATAACACCTCTATATACAAATATACTGTTTATATATATACTATACACATACTAACTAATTTGTCAAGGACTTTTTTGGAAAAAATTCAAAAAAATTTAAAAAGTCGGTCTCAAAAACAGACGGCACCGGAGCGGTTCTGATGTAACTCCTTGTTATTCAAGAAGATATAGCATAGGCATCTTGTCAGCACGATGTTTATCTTTCAGGGAAAAATTTACACAGATTTACGGTGATTTTAAGAATTAGGCTTAATGCTTTTTATTTCCGCCCAGGAAGCTATGCTAACCGGCGAAGCGGAGGCTGTGTGAAATTGTCCGAATTACTGCTGCTCGGTAAAGGTGCGTGAGATTCCAAATTTCTTTATCTTTCGATAAAGGGTCGCTTCACTCAGGCCAAGATGTCCGGCAGCCTGAAGGATTGAGCCTGAAGTTAATTCAAGGGCGTGAAGAATCAAACGACGTTCCATTTCCTGAATCGAAGGGATAATTTTTTCCGGCTTTTCGTTGGTTTTAGCATTGATAAGAGAAACTTCACGAGAGATTTTTTCGGTTACTTCAGGGGGCAGCATTTCGGCAGTGAGTTCGCCAGCGTTATTAGTAATAACAATCTGGTCGATTAGATGTTCAAGCTGACGGACATTGCCGGGCCAGTTGTAAGTCTCAAGCCGTTGGGCAGCTTCGGGTGAAATGGAGGACATACTCCTGCCATATCTGGCGGCTGCAATATCAAGGAAATAGCGCGTCAATAAAGCAATGTCGCCAGGTCGCTGTTTTAGTGGAACAAGGTCGATACTCACGACACTGAGACGATAATAGAAGTCCTCCCGCAGTTTGTTTTTTTGTATTTGCCGTGCCGGGTTACGATTTGTGGCTGCTATCACCCTGACGTCAACGGTCTTTGAAGATTTGGCGCCGACCCGCTGCACTTCATGGTCCTGAAGAAAGCGAAGGAGTTTGGCCTGGACGTTGTAATCCATTTCGCAGATTTCATCCAAAAACAATGTTCCGCCATTTGCCTGCTCGCAGAAACCGATATGCCGCTGATGCGCACTGGTGAAAGCGCCTTTTTCATGACCGAACAAGGCGCTCTCAATGAGTTCATGTGGAATGGCAGGTGCATTAACGGCGACAAATGGGCCGGTTGAGCGATTGCTGCATTCGTGAATTGCGAGGGCTGCGAGTTCCTTGCCGGTTCCGGTCTGGCCGAGAAGCAATACGGAGGCATCGGTAGGAGCGACAGTTTCAATAAGCCGATAAGCCGTTCGCATCGGTTCACTGCGGCCAATCATACCGTGAAAATCAGTGCGAAGTGCAGCGTGTTGTAAGGCCTTTACCTGAAGCGAAAGACAAAGGTGTTTGACGGCCTTGTCAATTTCAATCCGGAGCCGGTCAAAATCCAGCGGTTTGCAGATGAAATCATAGGCCCCGCTTTTAAGGCTTCTTACGGCAATCTCAATCGTAGCGTTGGCTGTAATCATAATAATCGGCACAGACGGGAAGCGATGTTTTAATCTCGGCACGAGTGCGGTGCCGTCACAGTCACTTAATTGCACGTCAAGAAGAATGATACTCGGGATTACCTGTTCGAGCTGTTTCCACATTTCGGCTGAACTGGTCGCCTGGCAGTGAGTATATCCCCATTTTAGCACGTGATGCTCGATAATTCTCAACAAGTGAGGGTCATCATCCACCGTTAAAATAACCGATACGGGCTCAGTCATCTGTAAGCCTTTCGGAGTCATCCTGAGAGGAAAGTGTTAATGAATTCAGCCTGCCGGCCTGGAGTTGAACCAGTCGTGCAAGCTCATCTATTACAGCAGAAACTGCTTTCGGCTTTTGCGTGTCGGCTATGTGCTGGAGTTGGGCGGCGCTTTTGGAAATGTCGTCAAGACGGTAGGTTGCAGAGGTGCCTTTGATACGATGAGCGTGTTTTTTGATGGCGGCGTAGTCTTTCTGCTTGAGAATTGTTTTGAGTTCGTCGAGCTGTCGCGGAAGGTCATTCAAATACTCGGCCGTAAGATGCTCCCAAGACTGCCGACGAGCAGACTTAGACTGAGGGGATTGATTTGAAGATAAATCCAAGTTTTTCTCATCGTCCGACATTGTCTCCGCTGTCTCCTATAGCAAATTCATCGGCAAAGGGGCGGTTTGCGACATTGCAATGTTCAAAATAACCGTAATTAGTCTATTCAATAAACAAAGAACTGTCAAGTGAATATATGCAGTAAACCCGGCTAAGAGGCCTTTCGGTGATGACATCGGGCTTTGGGGAGATATTCAGCACATCTGAATCCGGGAAAAAGCAAAGAGAGAGCTTATGGTATGAGAAAAATCAAAATGTCCAAATTTTCTCAATTTGCGAATCAAAGTGAGAATCGGCAGCTTGTTAGGCCCTATAAAAAGCTAAAAAAGCCAATTACTATGCAGGTACACGGTTTGCTAAAAGTAACTATAGTAAGCCAGCAAAATAAGAAGAGAGATAAAACAGCAGGATAGATGTAAGAGTTTTGGCTTGTCAGGTTGTGTGTTTCTGGAAAGTGATAAAAGAACCAATATGTATGAAAGTAAAAAAATGCTGATATTGAACCGGAAAAACGAACTCACGAACAAACAAGGCTGGTATCGGGCCTTGATAACGATAAATGATGTTACGTATGAGAGCTCTTTCTCTTCCTGCTGGGTTTGCGGTTGTCAACATAAGGTTGTCACCGGGCCCAGCATGCAAACAGGCACGGATTTGCCGTGATAACGATAAATGGCAAGTGAATAAACAGGAGATTGACGATGAGCGCCGGGAAGACGCTAAAACGCAGGGACATACTAACAACAGGCCAGGTATCCAAAATCTGTAATGTTGCTCCTCGCACAGTGTGCCGTTGGTTCGATAGTGGTAAGCTGCGGGGTTATCGTATACCCGGCAGCAAAGAACGTCGAATACCCCTTTCCGGACTGATGCGGTTTATGAAAGCACATAATATGCCTATGGAAATGCCTGGTTCAAAACAGTAACGACAGAACGAAACAGCTTCGGCTGTAAGGGTGATGAGGCCGGAGGAGGGACTTGGAATCTTAAGTATGTAGTCGTAATTCTTGGAGGATGAAACAATGGCCGGCATAGACCAAAACAACAAGGCACAGAGCCTGACCCGCCTTTTGAAACGTCTTAACCATGGTGAAGACCCCAACGTCCTTCGTAAAGAGGCCAATCAACTCGTAACGCATGTTGGACCCAAAGATATTGCCATGGCCGAGCAGAATCTTATCAACGACGGCTATTCAACACAACTTGTGCAGCAGTTGTCTGCGACGCTTATGCTGATGGGAATATTCAAGGAGCAAAGCGCAAATCTCAAGAACCAGCTGGCAGCCAACCATATTCTGCGCAGAATTATGGTTGAACACGATATGATTCGGTGCTTGCTGGCCGACCTTGACGAGATTGTAGAAACAATTGCATATCTGGATGACCTGACAGACGTCAGTCTGGAATTTCGCAAACTTTGTTATACTATCGAGTACCTCAGAGAAACAAAAGAACACATCGAACGTGAAGAAGACATCATTTTTCCATATCTAAAAAAACACATCTGGATGCGCCTTTGTCAGGCCATCCAGGGTGAACATATCTATCTGAGAACTGAAATCGATAACCTCTTCGAGTTGCTTGTTTTGTTTAACAATATCAGTTTTGAGGAGTTTAAAGCCAGACTAATCACCATTGTTCAAAATTTTACTGCGATAATGCGGGAACATCTTTGCCAGGAAGATAACATACTTTATCCAATTGCCCTCGGAGTGATTAACGATGTTACGTTCTGGAAGAAGATGAAAGCAGTCTGCGATGAGATAGGCTACCACGGCATCAGGCTGTAAACATAAAATTTAACGGAAAGGAACAGAAATGATTATGCCCATAATTAAATTACGGCCGAAACGAATCATCATCGATGTCGATACTCAGAAGCACTTTTTCTTAGATAGAGGTGTAAACTGTGTTCAAAACCACCAGTGCGTTCTCGCCAATATCCGAAGGGTTATTGCGTGGGCACGGCTAAAGAATATCCCTATGGTTTCCACTGTTCAGATTTATTCCGACAGAGATTCGTATCGAAATTTCTGCATTGCGGGTAACGATGGACAAAGAAAAATTCGTTACACCGTCCGTAACAGGCACACGAGTCTGGCTGCCACAGACAGCACTGATTTGCCTGTCGGGATACTGGATGATTATGACCAGGTTATACTGCACAAACGCTGTTTTGACCCATTCGAGGAGCCACGAGCGGACAGGATGCTCAGTGAATTGCAGGCTGATGAGCTTATCGTGTTCGGCGCGGCGCTGGAAGAGGCAGTAAAAGCCACGGCGCTGGGCCTTTTGGCCAGAAGAAAAAATGTGACGCTGCTGGTTGATGCCACCGGCTCATTCGACAATACTGCAGCCAGGACCGCCCTGCGGTATATATGGGCAAAGGGGGCTAAGCTTATCTATACCAAGACACTTTTGGGCTCTTCCTGTCTTCGACTGGTCGGAATGTCCGGTTATAATCGGGTTAGAGAGCGAATTACAGGCTAACCCGATTTCGGCTGTCAGGATAGGAGAAACTGCGATTTTAGCCTGTTTTTTCTCATTATATATTTGACATTCAGGTTTGGGGGAGTGTATAATAGAGTGTTCAAACTGAGTGATTGTATTTCTTCTGACAAATATTAAAACAAATTAGTGCTGTCGTTAGCTCGTGTTTTTTTGTATTACAGGCTGTGATGTGTAATTCTTTTTCGCACAATGGCTTATGATAAAGAGGAGGTGTGCCAGGTCATTTTAGCACAGTAAATATTCCCAGTATGTGTATGACAAGTCAGATACACGAGGAATGATATGGAAGACATACAGCAGAAGGCCCAACAGGCAAAGCAGCGTGCCGTGGAGAAATTAAACTCAATAAAAACTCAGCGGCTAGGGGCACACGAGCAACAATTAAAAGCCGCCAATCAACAACTACGGGCTCGGGAACAACAATTAGAAGCTGCTAATCAGCAACTCCAGGCACACGAACAACAGTTGAAAGCCGCCAACCAGCAACTTCAGGCACATGAACAACAGTTACAAGCCGCTAATGAACAACTCAAGGCGCGTGAACAGCAATTAATCAGCGCTAACCAGCAGCTTCGCGCACATGAACAACAGTTAAAAGCTGCCAATCAACTGCTGCGAGCACGCGAACAGCAATTACAAGCTGCTAACCAGCAGCTATTGGCACATGAGCAACAGTTAAAAGCTGCCAATCAGCAACTACGCGCCAATGAGCAACAACTCAAAGCAGCCAACCAGCAGCTTGAAGCAAGCAATCAGCAGTTAAGAGCCACCGAGAAACAACTGAGGGAGGAAAAGGAAAGAAGCCGGAAATACTTTGACGTTGCCGGAACAATTATGATTGTTATCGACCCCGAACAGAAAGTCGCCCTTGCGAACAAAAGAGGTTGTGAGATTTTGGGATACAGAGACGACGAGATTTTGGGCCGTAACTGGTTTGATACTTTCCTGCCGGGAAGAGTTCGGGAAAAAACAAGGGTAACATTCGAGCAGTTGATAAGCGGTGAAGCCGGCCTGATGGAATACAATGAGAACCTGGTTTTAACCAAGAGCGGCCAGGAGAGAATTATAGACTGGCACAATGTGGCTGTTACAGATTCTCAGGGCAATATTGTGGAAGTTCTTGCTTCAGGGATGGATATTACCGAGCGCAAACGGGTTGAAGATGCCATGGCTCATTCCGAGGCCATTTATCGCAGAGCAATAGAAAACGCCCAGGGAGTACCTTATCAACTATCTTTTTCTGATGGCAAATATGTTTTCATGGGTTCAGGGGTGGAGGAGTTGGTTGGTATCGCAGCCGAAGAACTGACACTGGAGAGTTTGAAGAAAATCTCGAAGGAAACCATTATTCCCAACCTATGCGGCTACGACAACTTAGAAGCTTACTGCAGGGCTTTTGAAACCGGAAAGATGGACCACTTTCAAGCGGACGTTTGTGTTCACACCCCACAGGGTCAGATAAAGTGGTTCCATGACTGTTCGCTGGCTATCCGCGATGAGAAAACCGGCCAGGCGACCGGTTGTATTGGCATTTTACAGGATATCACGGAGCGCAAGAGGGCGGAAAAACTGCTGCAGAAAGCCAAAGAAGAGGCGGAATCGGCTAACAAAGCCAAGAGTCAGTTTCTTGCCAATATGAGCCATGAAATCCGAACGCCAATGAATGCAATAATCGGTATGTCGAAAACACTTCGGGAATACAGCGCCGATAACCTCAGCGATAAACAACTTGAAGGCTTGGAGATTATATATCGAAGCGGGCAGAGATTACTGTTGCTGATTAATGACATCCTCGACCTTTCGAAGATTGAGGCCGGAAAGATGGAAGTAAGCTTAAAGGCCTTTTCTCTTGACACACTGATAGCAACAATACGGAGTATGGTCAGAACACTTTGCGCTGACAACGATGATATAGAGTTCCTGGTTCAAAAAAGTGATTCGGTGCCCGGCACAATAATCTCGGATGCTCAAAAACTGCATGAGATTTTTACAAACATCATAAGCAACGCGGTTAAATTCACCGACAGGGGGGAAATTGTACTGAAGATAGATGTCGAGCAAAATCGATTGTGTTTCAAAGTTTCAGATACCGGTATCGGAATAAGCAAAGACGATGTCGAACACATTTTCGATGAATTCACCCAGGTTGACAGCTCGACCACGAGAAAATATCCTGGAACCGGTCTCGGTCTGTCTATTTGCAGGAAAATGGTTGAGCTGCTGGGTGGTGAAATAAAAGCTGAAAGCGAGCTCGGCAAGGGCACAACCATTATGTTTTACATTCCCTTAAAATCCGAGCAAATTTTACCTGACGACCATATTACCGAACCGCTGGAGTACGAAGCCCGAAAAAGTGAATTATTTCGCTCTGAGAGCGGTTTTGATTCGCGCACCCCGGAGAACTCGGCCAAAATACTGATAGCTGAGGACGATAAATTCGGCAGGGCCGCAATTGAAATGATGCTTGAGCACAAATACCATCTTATATTCGCCGAAGACGGCAAAGAGGCGGTTGAGAAATACTTTACGGTTTCGCCGGATGTAGTTTTGATGGATATTATGATGCCGGTTATGGACGGCTATGAGGCATTCGATGAAATAATCAAAAATCGCTCAAAACAGACAGTTCCGATTATAGCCCTAACGGCCAAAGCAATGATAGACGACCGGGAAGAGCTGCTGGCATATGGGTTTACAGATTATATTTCCAAGCCGATAAATGATGAATCACTCATTAAGATAATAGAAAAACACCTGGCAAAGCAAAAATCCAAATAAATCCAAACCCGATTAATGGGCGAAAAACGCGATAAAGCACAGCCCATTGATGGACAAAAAATCCTCTGTCCTCATAAAACGGTGACCATTTTTGACGTTTAAAGTAGCAAAAAATTACAAAAAACTTGAAATTCGCCGATTTTTCTGCATAAATTGAACTTTTCGACGAAAAAAACGTAAAAAAAATGCATTTTTTGCACTGCCTTGACAGGTGCACTCTAATTTGGCAAGTTTTTGAAGGAGAGATTTTTTATGGCAACAGATGTAAAACAAATAGGGGAATTGGTTCAGCAGAAAAGCGAATTTGTCCGGGCACTTTTGGGGGAGATGGACAAAGTAATTGTGGGGCAGCGTTATATGTTAGAGCGGATGCTGGTTGGGCTGTTGGCCAACGGACATATACTGCTGGAAGGTGTGCCGGGGCTTGCAAAGACTATGGCTGTAACGATACTGTCACGGGTGATAGACGCATCCTTTCGGAGAATTCAGTTTACGCCGGACCTTCTGCCGGCTGACTTGATAGGGACACAGATTTACCGCCAGTCGGACGGTCAATTTTTTACGCGTAAGGGGCCGATTTTTGCCAATATCATCTTGGCCGATGAAATTAACAGGGCACCTGCAAAAGTACAAAGCGCGCTGCTGGAGGCGATGCAGGAAAGACAGGTTTCGATAGGAGAAGAGACTTTTCCACTGCCCAAGCCCTTTTTAGTGCTTGCCACGCAAAATCCGATTGAGCAGGAGGGGACCTATCCGCTGCCGGAGGCACAATTGGACAGGTTTATGCTGAAACTTAAAATCGACTATCCGAACAAAAGCGAGGAGCGGGAGATTCTTGAAAGAATGGCTGTTACCGACAAGAAGTTTGACATAAAGGCCGTTATCAGTCCCAGCGATATTTCGGAAGTTAGAGGGGTGGTGGATGAAATTTATATCGATGAGAAGATTAAAGATTACATTGTCGATATAGTGTGCGCCACAAGAGAGCCCGAAAAATACGGAATAGAATTAGGGAACTTCATAAGCTATGGGGCGTCGCCGCGAGCGACGATTTATCTTGCGGTGGCCGCAAAGGCACATGCATTCATTCAGCAACGAGGCTATGTTACTCCTCAAGATGTCAAAAGTATCGGAGCGGATATTCTTCGACACAGGGTTATTGTCAGTTATGAGGCTGAGGCTGAAGACAAGACCAGCGAAGATATCATAAAAACGATTTTTGACAATATTGAGGTACCGTAATTTAGTTTTGAGTTGTGGAGCCGCCTCCATAAGGGGTAAACTACGCGGGGCTTGATTTTGGGCTGAAAATGGGGGTAGTCGTCGAAAAATCGCGCTGGAAAGGGCTAAAAAGCGTGAAAGGTGAGAATAATTTGACCAAAAAGATGTATTGCTGTGTGTAAAGTTGTGTTTTGTTGTATTGGGGGATTTAAGGCACCCTTGATTTTGGGCTAAAAAAGGGGGGGGGGGTTAAAAAAAAGTCAAAAAATTGAAAAAAAAAAGAAAAAAAGATCAAAAAAGTTAAGAAAA
>CAZIKS010000060.1:0-18179 GCA_964539795.1 uncultured Pirellulales bacterium | reverse complement strand
ATGTGGGCACGCCTTCAAACATAAGAGATGTTGCGCCGTTTGCAAGCGGACCATATACAATATAGCTGTGCCCTGTTACCCACCCGATATCGGCTGTGCACCAGTAAATATCATCATCGTGAATATTGAAAACGATTTTGTGAGTAAGAGTAATTTGCATAAGGTATCCGGCGGTAGTATGGACAACACCCTTGGGCTTGCCGGTCGAGCCGGAAGTGTAAAGAATAAACAGTGGGTCTTCGGCATTCATAGGTTCAGCTTCGCATTGTTCATCGGCATCGGCCATTGGGTCGTGATACCACACATCCCTGCCATCTTTCATATCGCAGGGTTCCTCATTGACTTTAACGACAACCACGCTTTCTATCGTAGGTGTTTTCTCCAGTGCGGTATCAGCAATGTCCTTTAGTCTGATATGCTTGCCCGCGCGTAATGAAACATTCGAAGTGATAAGCATTTTGCAGTCGGAATCGTTGATACGCCCTTCAATGGCATCGGCGCTGAATCCCCCGAAAATCACCGAGTGAATTGCTCCAATACGGGCGCAGGCGAGCATCACTATCGGAAGTTCAGGAACCATCGGCAGATAAATTGCCACGCGGTCGCCTTTTTGAATTCCTTTTGATTTAAGGACATTGGCGAACTTGCAAACCTCCTTGTGAAGCTGTCCGTAAGTGTACTTCCTGACGGCATCTTCCGCCTCACCTTGCCAAATCAAGGCCGTTTTATTTTCAATTGGTGTTCCAAGATGGCGGTCAAGACAGTTGTAAGAAACATTCAACTCGCCGTCGGCGAACCATGTATGCTCAATCTTGCGATTTTTTGTGTCCCACGTGTACTCCAGGCTCTTGGTCGGTTCTTTGAACCAGCTAAGGCTTTTGGCCTGTTCAAGCCAGAATCCATCCGGGTCGTTAATCGATTGTTCCAACATTTTCTGATATTGCTCTTCACTGGATATGTATGCATTGGCCTTAATCGCCGCCGGCGGCGGAAATGTCCGTGTCTCTGTCATAAGAGAATCCATACCTTTTTGTTCATTTGCCATAACGTTCTCCTTTATTTGCAGCTCAAAATCATTATAAGCCGTTTTTTTGCTTAATACTCTGAATAACACACTTTATGCAGGTACTATAAAAATGTCAACCTAAAAAATCTTTATTAAAAAACCCTTTTCCTGAAAGATAAAGCCCTTTTTACCCGATTATCAAAACTTGTATAGAAAGGACATTTGTGCGCGAAGATTATCGGCGTTGCCCTGGTCTTTATGCTCCGTGTGCCATTGTGAAAGCTCAAAACCGACCTCCGTGTTTTTGTTGAACGAATAAATTAAATTGCCGAAGACAGACCGGTTTAATATTCTATCGTCTGTATTGACATAGTTCGAATCAACGTCATCCATACCCATCCCGACATTAAATCGCCACCTATCCCACGGGCCCAGGCTTGCAGCGACCCAGCCGCCAGTGCTTGGTATTTCCTTGTAATAAATGCTTTTGGTCTTATCGGTATTGACACCCTGTCCGATTCCGCCAAGATAAGTATCAAGATTTCGGCCGGTAAATAATTCACCCTTAATCGTAAGCCAACTGTTAAACGGCTGGGTGAGGTCAAGACCGACCGACCAACTCTCGAATTTGCCGTTGGAACCATTCGCTGATGTATCATACTCTTCCTTCGAACAATGAGCGGAAACACCTAATGTAGTTGGCTTATAACCAAAAAAAGGAAATGATAAACTTGTCCTTCCCTGAATGGCTGGTACGCCCGAATCCTCACCCGATTCAGTGGCAGGAGTTAAGTCATTTTCTCTGCCTATGTTTCGCGCTAATGCTCCTTCCAAAGTAAGAGCAACGTCACTATTAAGTGTAAAACTTTTTGTCAGGCGTATTTGCGGTCGCCGGTATCCTATATTGCCAGAATCCCACAAAACTGTATAGTTGAGAGTGCTCGGACTTAAAGGTGATATAACGTCGTTGGTTTGTCCGGCAATAATATTGAAATTATCTTCAGGCCAGTCTAACTTCAGATAAGCATGTCGCATTTGTATTTTTGCCTTGTTTTCCATAGCATTACTGCCATAAAAATCAATCTCTACAAGTCCGCTCGTTTTCATCTCTTCGTCCTCAGTTCCGGCAATTCTCATCCCAAATCGCGTTTGGTTAGCCGTCATGTTGAATTCATTGTCCTCTTTGTTCAGAGCGTCGGAATCCACCCAAAGGGCATAATTGCCTGTCGTTGTACGAGATGTGTCATAAGATGCATCTGCTTTGATATAGCCGTAGAGTTCAATGTCTAATGCCGACAGGATGGATTTTTTCTTTGTGTCCTCTTTCTGGACCTTTTCCACAATTTTCTCCACGTCATATTCGCTCAGTTCAGAACTGACAGACGCTTGTTCTTCAACTTTCGCTGCTGCCGCAGCTTTCGCCTCCACCCTGGAGACATTGCCCTGCTGTATTACTATCCTCTTAAGTTCTGCCAGCTCTTTTTCCAGTTTTTCTACTCTCTGTCTCAACTCGGCGTTTTCCACGGCCAGTTCACTCACCTCATCGGCAAAACAAATCTCAACCGTGTTCAACAACACTACTAAACTTAGCAAGACTGTTACCATCCTCACTTATAAAACTCCTTATGTAAGCAGACAAATTTTCCATTGTTTTTTTAGGATGACCCTTTTACCGAATTGAAAAGAAATTTCTAATTTCTTTCGTGGTAAAGCTTAGGCTACTTGTGAAAAAAACTACCCCGCCGTTGGATTGTTTTTTACGTCTAACCTATCGTTGCTTAACGGCCACTTAACCTAAAAGTTTAGATTATACATAAAAATAAGGGCTTGTCAAGAAAATTTAGGAAAAAAATCAGAAGGCAAAAATTAAAAATTATGAAAGGAAAAAAGCTTAGCTTTTACAGCTTTGATTATGGCGTCTATCTGGGCCTCTACCGTTTCGCGCTGTTGGCTGCTTATAACTAATTCTCCGTCTTTCAGACCCCCCTGCCACTCGGTACTTCCAAGCATAACACCGCCGACACCGAGGTTCATACTGTGTTCATCAACCGCTCCGCATAAAACGGCCCAGCCAAGCGCCCACGCCCTTACTGTATTAGCGATATTGTATCCTCCCCCTCCGGTCATCAGGATAGCTTTATCAAAACTTAACAAAATACTGATAATCTCGGCATAAGTATTATTGGTCAAACGCAAATGCGCAAGTGGGTCACCCGCAAGACCGTCGGCGCCCAACTCAAATACAATCACATCAGGTCTGAAAGCTTTAATCAAAGGAACTGCTATGGCATTGAAAGCCCTCATATACACCTGGTCGTAGGTGCCCGGCGGCAAAGGCACATTCACACAATATCCAGCCCCCCTGCCGCTACCGGTTTCATCTTCGAATCCTGTCCCGGGAAACAACATCCTCCCGCTTTCATGAAACGATATGGTCATCACTTCGTCCCTGTCATAAAATGCGTTTGCAACGCCGTCGCCGTGATGAACATCGACATCCAGATATAAAACTTTTTTACCGGCTTCAGCCAGCTTCATACAGCCCAGCGCGACATCATTCAGATAACAAAAACCGGATGCTCGTTCCGGCCCTGCGTGATGAAGCCCACCCGATGGGTTGAACACTGCATCGGCCTTACCTGAGAGTATCAGCTCTGCCCCTGCCAGTGTGGACCCGCACGCAAGGGTCGAATAGTTATACATATCGGCGAAAATCGGACAATCAGAAGTCCCGATACCCATATTTAACGCATCGGCTTCGAATTTGCCTTTGGAGGCCGCTTTTAAGGTATGAAGATAACGGGCTGTGTGAAATTTTTTTAGAGCGACCCTTTCCGCCGGTTTAGGAGCCATTTCGCTGATGTTATTGCCGGATAGAAGGCCCATAGAGTTTAGAATCTTCCGTAATCGGGGCGCCCTGCTCACATTAAAAGGACAGCTCTCCGGATAAGTAAATTTTTCAAATTCAGATGAATATAAAAATACAGCTTTTCTCGTCGCCAAACTTGCCCCCTATCCTTCTTTTTTTGTCAAATCGTATGTTATGCTGTAGACATCACCGTCGAATTCGGTATTGACCTTATAACCGGAATTATGAAATATAGCCAGCATTGGTTTATTGTTCGGCAAAACCTTCGCATAAAAGCGTTTTACACCGCGCTGCTTGGCTATCTGGGTAATGTAATCCAGTAAAAATGTGCCCATACCCTTTTGCTGCCATTCGTCCTGCACAACGAATGCGACCTCAGCGGCCTGCGTTTTGGGATCCAGGAAATACTGGGCGATAGCGACAACTTGCTCACTGGAAACACCGGGAACAACACCTATAATAGCAACATCTCGGCTGTAATCGATATTGGCTAACTGTTGGACGTCTTTGTGAGGAAAGGCTATCGTGCGGGTCATATATCGCGTCCGGACGGATTCTTCACTCAGCGAATACAGCATTTCCGAAAGGGCCGGTTCATCGGCCGGTTTGACAGGACGGAAGAATATTTCTGTCCCGTCATGTAGTGTCTCTGTGCGTTCCAGTTCTTCAGGATATCTGACCTGGTCCCACGCCAACTCTATCTGGTCGGCATAGATGTATTTTTGAGCTTTTGCAGCCTGGATAAGTCCGTTTCTAAATTTTGGATGTGCGATATTAACCAGTGATACAACTCTTTCTCGAATGCTTTTGCCGTGCAGATAAGCCGTTCCGTATTCGGTAACTACGTAATGAACATCACCACGGGTTGTTACAACTCCTGCCCCTTCGGTCAGATGAGGCACTATTCTGCTTATCTTTCCGTCTTTTGCTGTTGATGGCATTGCAATTATAGCTTTGCCGCCTCTGCTACGCGATGCGCCGCGGATAAAATCTACTTGTCCCCCGATGCCACTGTAAAACTGATAGCCAAATGAGTCCGCACAGACCTGACCCGTCAAATCTATTTCCAGACCGACGTTAATCGCTGCCATTTTCTCATGTCTGCTTATTATATATGGGTCATTAACATACTCCGTCGGATAAAACTCAATAAAAGGATTATTGTCAATGTAATCATAGAGTCGCTTTGAACCCATACAAAAACTTGCGACTACTTTGCCGTGGTTAAGGGTCTTTTTGGCACAGGTAATTGCCCCACACTCTATCAGGTCGATAATCCAGTCGCTGAACATTTCCGTATGCACACCGAGGTCTTTTTTGTCTTTAAGAAATTCCGCCAGTGCCTGGGGGATACGTCCTATCCCGCACTCAATAGTGCTGCCGTCTTCGACAAGTCTGGAAATATTCTGACCGATACGACGAAGTATTTCATCCGATTCCGGGATTGCAATCTCAATAATAGGTTCATCATAAGCAACCATAATATCAATGGAATTGACGTGGATAAAACTGTCCCCGAATGTTCGAGGCATATTGCTGTTGACCTGCGCTATAATATACCTGGCATTGCCGACGGCCGATTTCACAATATCAACTGAAACGCCGAGACTGCACAATCCGTTCGAATCCGGCGGCGTTACGCTTATTAGAGCAACATCGATTGGAATTCTTCCGCTCTCAAACTCACCTGGTATTTCCGAAAGGAACATCGGTGTATAATCCCCGATACCCTTTGACAGTGCATCTCTTACGTTGTCGGCAATAAAAAAACTGTTCATTTTGAACTTTTCATGGAATTTTTCATCAACATATGGCGCTGCTCCCATCGTCAGCAAATGTACAATGTGAGCGTCGCAAATCCCGCTCGAATACTCTACCAATGCACCAACAAGATGTTGAGGCTGCCCGCAACCGGTCCCGATAAATATATGATTACCGGATTTGATTAGTTTCATTGCCGATGCAGCGGTTTTTATTTTATCCTTATACTTTTCTTTCCAGTCGGATTTCTCTTTGTTCATCTGAAAATTTAAACCTTTTCCACACTTATTCTCGCATCAACTGCCACGGGGATAACGCCTTCCGGGCCCACAACATAAGGATTTATATCCAGTTCCTGAATCTGAGGAAATTCTGTAACCAGTTGCGATAGCCTTTGAAGGCCTTCCGCTATGGCGCCTATATCCACGCCCTCCTGACCTCGAACTCCCTGCAGCATTTTATATGTCTTTGTATTTATAAGCATCTGCTTGGCTTCCTCAGCCGTCAGCGGCGCTAAGTAGAAAGACACATCCTTAAGAACTTCGACCATTGTGCCGCCCATTCCGAACATCATCAACGGGCCAAAATGAGGGTCGCGATTCATCCCTAAGATTATCTCTTTGCCGCTGCTGCACATCTGTTGCACAAGAACACCGAGAATATTTGCCTCTGGAAGTTTCTTCGATACCCGATACATCATCAGGTCGAAGGCGTCCATTACTTCCTGGCTGTTCTTGAGACCGAGCCTGACTCCGCCCACATCTGATTTGTGTAGTATATTAGGAGAACGAATTTTCAAAACCACAGGAAATCCAAGACGTTCTGCTATGTTCGCTGCCTGTTCGGCAGTTGTCGCGATGGAACCTTGCGGTATCACAAATCCGTATGCCTCTAATATTTCTTTCGATTCGGACTCCTCCACCTCGCGAATTCCCTGACGCAGGTGCCTCTCAATTATTGTTTCGACTTTTCTGCGGTTCACGGCAAATAGTTTCACTATTCGTTTGGGCCTCGAAAGCCACCTGACATAATCGGACATTACTTTAATCGCTGACACTGCGTTTTCGGGGCTGTCTATATGAGCAATTTTGCCGTCACGAAAGATTCTTATTGCCTCGGCTACTTTAGCAGCCCCCATAAAACAGGCAAGAAGCGGTTTCTTGGCTTTTTGTTGGCCTATCCTGACAAGAGCCTCAGCTGTTGCAACAGGTTCTGTCATCGCCTGAACCGTCAGCAAGACCAGAACAGTATCAACATTAGGGTCGTCAAGAACAACATCAAGGGCAAATTCATAACGGTCGGCAAGGGCGTCGCCAAGAACATCTATGGGATTATATAAATTGGCCGAAGAGGGAAGATTGACGGATAGTTTTTTTATCGTCTCGTCGGTTAATTGAGCAAAGGTAAGCCCCTGTCGTTCAATGGCATCGGCGGCCATAATGCCCGGCCCTCCGGCATTCGTTATTACTGCAACACTTGAACCGCCCGGAAGAGAGTGATTGGCAAAAGCCTGGCAGTAATCAAACTGCTGCTTGATGGAATTACAGCGAATTATGCCTGCTCGTTCAAATACGCACTCATAAGCCGTTTCACCGCCGGCAAGACTGCCAGTATGAGATGATGCCGCCTTGGCCCCTGCCGATGTACCGCCGGACTTAATTAATAATATGGGCTTGTAACGGGATATTTTCTCTGCCGCCCTCACGAAAGCGTTGCCATCGGTGATGTTTTCAAGATAACCGGCTATAACTTTAGTATCTTTGTCTTCTGATAAGGCTTTTATTATTGCTAATTCGTCGATATCAGCCTTATTACCTATACTCACAAGCTTGCTGAAACCAACCCCGTATGCGTTGGCAATATCAAGAACTGCAGCAAGAAGGGCGCCTGATTGTGAAAGATAGCCGGTTAATCCCGCTTTGGGAAGGTCTGTTCCGAAACTCGCATTCAGTTTGTTGGCTGGTACTATCACACCAAGACAGTTCGGACCGATTACTCTGATAGCAGATTGTTTGGCGATTTGTACTATCTCCTGCTCCAAAGCCTTTCCTTCTTCACCTACTTCTTTAAAGCCAGCTGTGATAATCACGACAGATTTTACGCCGGTATCTGCACACTGCCGCATTATTGAAGGCACCGCTTTTGCCGGAACAACTATTATCACAAGTTCTGGAACATCACCTATGGACTTAAGGTCTGGATAGCACTTTAGCCCGTCAATAGTCTCGGTTTTGGGATTAACAGGAAATATTTTACTTTCGTAACCGCCGGCAACCATATTTGCAAGGATTTCGTAGCCCGTTTTGCCTTTCGTTCGGGATGCTCCGACAATAGCGACTGATTTCGGATTGAAAAAACCGTTAAGGCTCACTACAAATATCCCTTCCGGAAATCTGCTTCAAGATTAAACGTAAAATTTAAAACTTCTGACCTGTTATTATTACAAAACCCCAAATATTATATTAACTGCTGTAAGTTATTTCAAGTTTTTTTTTATGACGGCTTTTATGGGGCTATATTGCATATATCTGTTTAAACCCGGCACACAGAAGTTCAGAGTGGATAGTAACTCACAGAATGCTTTTTGCCGTTTATGGTAAGCTCAATGGAAATCTCATCGGCTTTCTCCGTCACACGGATGCCGGAAACTTCCGGCTCATTGTCCTGCTCGAATGGTAAAAGAACCGTAATAAATCTGTACGCCTTGCTTTTAGGCCTGCTCGACACCTTTACATGCCACTGGTCGGCTTCTATTGTCCCCATAGTAACGTTCATTGGGTTCTTGTTGATCTCGGGTGGGTCGGGAAAACCTTTGAATTGTTCAAAATCCAGCTCCCCACTTTGCAGGAACAGAACTTTCAACCTTGCATCTCCCTGGGAAACCGTTATTGACTTTTGTTTGGAATCAATCTTCATTTCCGAAAGCGCATGCAGCCACCATTCGAAACTGACAGCCTCCGGAGCTTCGAGGTCGTCGAACATAATGAAAATTCCGGGCCTAATATGCGTGATATGACGATGAAACTTTTTTAATAGTCCCTCGTATGCCGCTGTAGCGTCGCCGACAATATAGTCATTTGAATCGCCGCTCTTAAATATCAATATCTTACCTTTTGTACGTGTTGTTCGCTTTTGTCCTATGCCTCCGTCAATCGTAATACTGTTGGATGATTTTGTCACCCACGACCAGTTTTTATGGTGATTGGAGGCATACCACGGATAATATCCCGACGCAATCGCAAGTGCCTCGCCAAAAGCTTCGATTGTATAAGCGTTTTGGTCCGTATGTGAATGGCTGATATTACCGTAGGGGTCGCAGCGAAACAAAAAGTGAATGTCCTTATCGGGTTTGCCGAAATTCGTATGCAGGCTAACCAGCCCGACACCGGGAAAGTAACGCGACTGCGGCAAATCTAACGGCGGCTTGCCTTTTATTTTATCATTTTTCAAAACAAGCCCTATGGCATACTCTCCCCCCTCTGTACCTAAATAATCTGCATACCATCTAAGATAAGGGTCATTTAACAGCGTTGAAAACTGGTACATCACCTCACCGCTCTTATCATAAGTCGATGCCTCCCCTCCTGCTCTCGGCGGATGGTGTTCTCCATCGCCGAACGGAGAAATATTAGAGTAAGGTGGATTGGTATATAGCTTAAAGTACGGCATACTTTGAAAAACCGGCTTCTCCATAAGGTCGATACCGGTTGCCTTTTCCAGTTCTACCACAAACTGCAGGCTAAATCCGACATAGAGTGCCCAGTAGCTTGGCCCCTGGTGCCACCCGCCGTCCTCTTTTGCCCACGTTGGCCACATATTCCAGTATAACGTCAACACATACTCCAGCCACTCTTCTGCCTCTTCCCACTCATGGGCAAAGCACAGGGCTGCCTGACCTATAAAACCAAGTATCCTGCCTTCATGACTGCCGTAATTATAACTATGATATTCTCGACCCTCCCGATATTTCAGACGCTCATAAAATTGCGTGGCCCGGATTTTCATTACCCCTTCGACCTTTGCTCTTTCTTCCGGCCTAAAAAGCTCATATGTAAAGTCGTATGCCCTCAGCCCACGCATTATTATCCACATTGCCGCCTCGTCGTTACGTCGGTTGGAAGTCGAGCCGTTAGGGTCCCAACCGCAAAAGTGAAGTAAACGACGCTTGGCCTCTTGGCCGTATTTCTTCTTACCGGTTAAAATATAGGCCACGCCGAACTTCTCCATCAGGTCTATCGGCGGCGGTACTATCGCAAAATAATTGTAACTTCCGAAACTCTTAAGAGGCGGTTCTTCTAAAAGTTTTTCTCCGATATGTTTTTCACAACTCTTTATAACATTCAAACAGAACTCTTTCAGGTCGCCCTTTTGTGCCCTCTTGCGATATGAATCAATTTCACTTTCAAGTATGAAAAGTCTCGGCCGGCTCTTTGGGACTGAATTGATTACTTTCTTGATATTCGGGAAAGGCTGTTTTCTGACATTGGCCGGAACGGTAAATCTCCGCACCTTGCTGTAAACAACCTCCTCACCTTCCACACCGTATCGCCAGAACCACTCTCCCACCTCTAAAGTTTCTCCAAGTGCGAATGTGCTTATATCAATCCCCTCTTTTGTGATTACATCAGAACTGAAATTCTTGTCCCGGCTGATTTCAAGCCTGTAACTACAACGTATCTTTGCCGGTACCCAGATAAAGGGCGGTGGGTTCACCGTCGCCGTACTGTCATCCTCCGGCTCATACGACAACTGAAGGTTTTCAGCATAATCACCTGTTTTACTCGCTTCGATATCAACCAGCTTTTCTTTTGTATTTCCCTGACCATACAAAGCCGTAAAACCAAATGACAACACAAAAATAATACACATTAACATCTTTGAACTTGCGAACATTTTATTCTCCATTTTACATTCCTTAATTCAATTTATAATCGCAACTTGCTCATAAACCTTTACAATCTTTCCAAAGCCCTGTCAGGTAGCTTGCCAGAAAAAAAATATGTAGTTTTTTGTCCGTAGCTGCCCTGTCCATAAATCTATTTTCTAAGCCCCGGAACATCCGGCTCGATATGCACCGTAATATTGACCGGCCGCGTTATCTGCTCGCCAATAGTGCTTTCCAGGTTTTCAGCTATCTCATGAGCCGCTGCTATACTCAATTCAGGGTCCACAAGAATATGCAGGTCGAGAAAAACTTCCCGCCCCACCATTCGCGTCCGCAGCTTATGCCAATGCCTGACAGATGAATTGCTGTTGATTATGCTTTTTATAAGCTCAACTGTTTCCTTGTCGACAGTTCCCTCGATAAGCTCCTGAAAGCTCCCGAAAATCATCCTCCCCCCTACCCAGACAATCATATAACCGACCACCATAGCCGCGATTCGGTCGCCATACTTAAAACCAGCCACCATCAGGATAAAGCCGACCACAACCGCAATCGAACTCAATGCGTCCGACCGATGGTGCCAGGCGTTGGCATATAAAGCCGGGCTGTGTGAGGTTACAGCTATCTTCTTGGTGACCCGATACAGCCATTCTTTCGAAATTACCGAAATCACGGCGACAATAAGAACAAATGCGCCGGGACGTATGAATTCGAAAGTAGTTATGTTAACACTGGCCTTGTAAATCATCCCAACCCCGACAAAAACTAATACCAGCGCAATCCCGATAGACGAAAATGTCTCGATTTTACCATGCCCGTAAGGATGACTCAGGTCGGCCTTTTTCGAACCGAAATAAACCCCAATCAAAACAACGATATCCGTTGCTATATCGGAAAGAGAATGAATACCGTCGGCGATTAAAGCTATCGAATTGCTTAATACCCCTACTGCGACCTTGAACACCGAAAGCAATAGGTTCAAAACTATCCCGACATTCGTTATCCGGCGAATCTCTCGGTTCGAAATTTCTTTTTTCTCGTCGTCCATTTATCAGCCGCTCATTTTAGACCGGATATCGGAAACTGCTTCTATATATTTTTCAGCCGTCCGTCGGTCTTTCGCCTCGACTATAAGCCTCATTACCGGCTCGGTATTGCTCGTCCGCAAGTGCACCCATCCGTCCTCAAAATCGAAACGGCACCCGTCAACGGTATTAAGCCTTGCATCTGCAAAAACTTTTTTCGCCGAATCTAAAATCTGCTCCGCTTTCTCTTTATCCGCTGCAAATTTTTCTTTGCTCATATAATAACCCCCTGCCTCTTCAGCTAACTCGCTGACCGTCTTCCCCGTTTCTGCCTTTAATTGAAGTACCAATACAATTCCGACAAGGCTGTCGCGAATCGGCCCCACCCGCAAATCAATCACTCCACCGTTGCCCTCGCCGCCGATAATGCAGTTATGTTCCAGCATCGCCGCTGCAACATTCGCCTCTCCAACCGCCGTGCGATACACTCGCCCGCCCGCTCTTTCGGCGATATCGTCCAGCATCCGCGATGTCGAAAGATTTGCCGCCGCGCTGCCGCTTCTTTTGCTGAAAATATATTTAGCCGCCAAAGCCAATGTATATTCTTCCCCGATGTACCGGCCGTTCTCATCCACAATCGCCAGCCTGTCGGCGTCGGGGTCCTGCCCGAAGCCGATTTCGGCGCTTTCTCCTTTCACAGCTTCGCAAAGACCAGCCAGGTTCTCCGCCGTCGGCTCCGGCGTGTGGGCGAAAATACCCGTTGGCTCATCATTTATCGCACAAACCTCGCAGCCAAGTTCACCGAGAAGTTTTTTGGTAATCGGCCCCCCTGCCCCGTTGACGCTGTCTAAAACCACCTTGAATTCTCTCGCACCTATCGACTCTTTATCGACAAGGCCCAAAACCTTATTCGTATGTATGACATTGGTCTGTTCATTGAAAGAGACCACCCCGTTGTCGGCTGAATCAACAAGAGCAAAATGCTTATCGAAATAATACTGCCTGATTTGCCCTGCCTCCCCCGCCGGCGGTGCCATAGTATTTTCAAGTAGAAGTTTGATGCCGTTATATTGAATCGGGTTATGTGAAGCCGTAATGACCGCCCCGCCGTCGCATCCCAGTTCCCTCACCATAATCCCGACACTCGGAGTAGTTACAATTCCCAAATCTATTACGTTAACTCCGACTTTACACAAACCCTCCGTCACCGCTCCTTTCAGCATCTCCCCGCTTGCCCGGGAATCTCGGCCGATACAAACCGATAATTTCACCTTCCTGGCCTTCCTCTCTTTAAGATATGTGCCGAAAGCGCAACCGTATTCACCGGCAATATCTGCCGTAAGATTTTCCCCGACTATACCCCTCATCCCGCTGATACTGATTATCAAATCTTCAGCCACAAAAACCTCGTCCCCGCCGCTTTAATATTCCTGCTGCTTTACGCCGAAAATTGTTGCAAAAATTTCAGTCGAGCCTGCAAACATAAATCTCGTTCACAAACTCCAGCTTTCCTAGTTCTTCAACGCCTTCGGCATTCGGCTCCTTATCGAGACTTATAGCAAGAATGGCCTTTTGCTCTTCGGCCTTCTGTCCCACGCCCATCGTGCAGATATTTATATTATATTTCCCGCACACTGTTCCCACCGAGCCGATGACGCCGGGTTTGTCGTCGTTAAAGATAACCAGCACTGTTCCCTGCGGCGTCATTTCTATATTGAAACCGTCGATTTCAATAATACGCAGCAGCCTGTCACCGAAAACAGAACCCTTTACAGTCCGAGTTATCTTATCGGTAACAACCTTCGCGCTGAAACTCGATGCAACATCAATCGCCTCGGTGTTTTTCGTCTCATCGATGCTTATACCACGTTCCTTTGCCAGTACCGGCGTATTGACCATATTCAGGGGCATATCGAAATGCTTTTGCAGCAAACCTGTTGCAAAACCTAAAGTAACCGGTTCCACCGCCATCTCGGTGATTGTCCCCCGATATTGAACCGAAACCTTTTTAATATGACCCGAACTTATCGTGCTGATAAGAGTACCGATTCTACGGGCAAGTTCCGTATATCTCTCGACTAACACCGGAACTGCCCCGGCAGTCGATGGTGCATTAATCGCATTTCGAATAGGACCGCCCTTGATGGCGTCGACAAGAATCTGTGCGGCCTCCACCGCAACCTCGATCTGTGCCTCTTCAGTGCTGGCCCCCAAGTGTGGCGTAACCACGCAGGCTTCGTAATCCTTAAAACGGGTATTTTCCGGCGGCTCTTTCGGAAATACATCCAAAGCTGCACCAGCTATTCGCTTTGCCGCAAGAGCGTCATAAACCGCATCCTCATTGATTATCCCTCCCCGCGCGCTGTTGACCAGCCGAACTGTCGGCTTCATCATTGCTATCTCCCCGGCCCCTATCATATCCAACGTCTGCTCATTCCTCGGAACGTGAACGGTGATATAATCGGCCTCTTTGAAAATCCTTTCGAGGCTGTCGCTTATTTCAACCCCCGATTTTTCAGCGTCCGCCGGTGCCGCAAGAGGGTCATAGCCTAAAATTTTCATATTGAACCCTTTGGCCATTTTTGCCACACCCATACCGATTCTCCCTAAGCCTATAACCCCAAGGATCTTACCGTTGAGCTGGTTGCCCATATATTTTTTACGGTCCCAGGCCCCGCTCTTCAGGCTGCTGCACGCCGGCACAACATTTCGGCTCATAGAAAGCATCAGCGCCATCGTATGCTCGGCCGCACTAAGCGTATTGCCGCCCGGCGTATTCATAACAAGAACCCCTTTTCGTGTCGCCTCGGGTATATCTATATTATCGACCCCTACGCCCGCGCGGGCGATGGCCTTCAGTTTCCCCGGATTGGCTAAGACTTTCGCTGTTACTTGTGTCCCGCTGCGGATTATCAGCCCGTCGTGCTCGCCGATAATCTCTGCCAGTTCTTCTTCGCTTATACCGGTCTTAACAACCGCCTCCACCCCCTCGGTCGAATTAAGCAGGTCGATGCCTTCCTGTGCAAGCTTGTCCGTAATCAAAACCTTAATCATTATTAACCTCCAAAAACCTTATCTTTCTTCCGGCCGCCATACATAAGCTTGGCCTTTTCATTTCTAATAGCGTAAACCCACTTCGCCGTAAAGTCAACTCATTTTGCGGCAAATCTAACGCATGGTGCATAAAGTCATCTCGCATACCCGCCGGCATCCAATCCGCAGTTTTTATGCTGGAAATTTCGGAATGAATTTGATAATTTTGTTCAGCTATTCATAAAAGCAGGCTGTTCGATAGCGTATATTACAAATATAATAGCATACATCGTAACGTAGGATATACTGACATGATGCAAAATGTGAATCAAACCCGGCTGACAAAAATTATCGGTTTAATAGCCCTCTGCATACTAAATGCCGGCGCAAAAGAGCCAAACTACGACGAATCAAAAGTCCCGAAGTACGAACTCCCTGACCCGCTTACCTTTTGCGATGGAACCAAAGTAAAAAATGCCGATGATTGGAACCGGAAACGCCGCCCTGAAATCCTTAATTTGTTCCGGGAGCTTGTCTATGGCAAATTTCCCGATAGACCCAGGGCAATGAGGTTTGTAACAACGTCGGTGGACAAAACTGTTTTTAACGGCAAAGCCACTCGCAAAGAGGTCACCGTCTATTTCACTGGCAAAGAGTCCGACCCGAATATGAACATTCTTATTTACATCCCCAACAATTGCCCGCGCCCCGTACCAGCATTTATCGGCCTTAATTTTCGTGGCAATCACTCCATCTACCACGACCCCGGAATCACCTTGTCGAAACAGTGGATGTGGCTCATAAATGAATACGAAAAAATGCACGGTGCCGTAGACGACCAGATTGCCGACGCCTCATATGGTAACCGTGCCAAACGGTGGCCTGTTGAGAACATTATGGAAAGAAACTTCGCTCTGGCTACTATCTACTACGGTGACATCGACCCGGATTTCGATGATGGCTTCAAAAACGGTGTACATCCATTGTCCTACAAAGAAGGACAATCCACCCCCGCTCCCGACGAGTGGGGCTCCATTAGCGCCTGGGCATGGGGACTAAGCCGGGCAATGGATTACTTCGAAACCGACCCCGATATTGACCACAAAAATGTTGCGGTTATGGGCCATTCAAGGCTCGGCAAGACCGCTCTATGGGCAGGCGCACAGGACCAGCGTTTTGCTTTGGTCATCTCTAACAATTCCGGCTGTGGCGGAGCCACCCTTTCACGCCGAAAGTTTGGCGAAACCGTAGAACGAATAAATACTCGATTCCCACACTGGTTCTGCGACAATTTCAATAAGTACAATGACAACGAAGACAAATTACCCGTCGACCAGCACATGCTCATCGCGCTAATAGCGCCAAGACCGGTATACATAGCCAGCGCAGAGTTGGACAGATGGGCTGACCCGCGCGGTGAGTTCCTCTCCGCCAAAGCTGCATCCCCAGTCTACAGATTACTCGGCACTTCCGGCCTACCCGCAGAAAAGATGCCCCCTCTTGGCCAGCCGGTAATGGGGACTATCGGCTACCACATCCGCCCGGGCAGTCACGATGTTACTGATTATGACTGGAATCGACACATGGACTTTGCGGATATCCATCTGAAAAAACAAAAAGAATAACTCAATAATATTTACTCCGCTGATTACATACTGCGGCTATCTTAACACAAAGGCTGGATTATACGGGGCAACGCCACCGTCAAAAGCCGGTTCAAAGCTGTGCAGGGTGTGCTGTTTTTCGCACGCTCCTTCCGGCCGGCAAAACTTTCCTCATAAAAACCCAAACCTGACATCAACACGAGAAACCATCCCCCTGAAAGTGCAGGCTTTATTAATATCCACCGGAGTAGCTGTAGCATTAACCTGAGAGACAAATAGGAATTTACTATGCCGAATCGAGTATTTTACTTGTTGCTTTTTAAAAGATGAAGGTTTAGTATTCATAAATGAGAGCTGGATTTTGTCTATCCCGATTCTGAAATGTGGTTCAATTGATAAGCGGAACATAAAAAAAACAACAAAGAAAGTTGCGGTCAATATTCTGCCTGTCGGCGTCGCCACAGTAAATGGTAAGGGTTATCCCATGCGCCGCGGAAACCATAATGATAGAAACTGAATTCGTCTAATATATCCTCCGAAGATGCATTCTGTTGTTGTTGGAATCCGATTGTAGTCTGAAAGACTATAAGGTGTTCTATTTGGGGGTAGGGGTTGAAAGAGCATAACGAAAGTTCTACGTGTTAACTATAAGGAGTAAATTTTCAGTTGAAAACATTTTTTTATAAGGAGGACTTATTATGTGAAAAAAGCTGTCGTATCGTTCTCTTCGGCAGCGGAGCTGAAAGGGAGCAATGTTTATAACTTTTTTATGGAGGGCTTTATCATGTCTAAAAAACTATCTCTTTTAATCTTTGTTACTTTACTGGCATCACTGGTTGTGACGAACACAGCTTTGGCCAAACCACCTCCTAATCCTGCATCAAATCCAAGCCCGGCTGACAGTGCTACCGGCGTAAGCATAACTGCTGACCTCAGTTGGTCTGCAGGAAAACACGCGACATCTCATGATGTGTACTTCGGAACCACCAGCCCCGGCGAATCTCAGGGAAACCAGACTGCTACAACATTTGACACCGAAACTATGGACTATGATGAGACCTATTACTGGAGAATCGATGAAATCGGTACAGGTGGAACAACAACCGGCACCGTTTGGAGCTTTACAACTGAGAGCCAGCCGGCTCCTCCCGGACAGGCAACCAACCCGAGCCCGGCTAATAGTGCCACCGATGTAAGTGTAAATGCCGACCTTAGCTGGACTGCCGGTTCAGGTGCCACTTCACGTGATGTGTACTTCGGAACCACAAGCCCCGGCGCCTCTCAGGGAAACCAGACTGCTACAACCTATGACCCCCAAACTATGGACTACGATGAGACCTATTACTGGCGTATCGATGAAATTAATGCCAGCGGTACTACTACCGGTACTGTCTGGAGCTTCACTACCGAAGATGCAGCCCCTCCCGGACAGGCAACTAATCCAAGCCCGGCAAACAGTGCTACCGATGTAAGCTTGACTGCCGATTTAAGCTGGACCGCGGGCGCCAATGCTACTTCACACGATGTCTATTTCGGAAAAACCAGTCCGGGCGACTCTAAGGGAAACCAGACAGCTACAACATTTGACACCGGTACTATGGATGCAGATACTGATTACTACTGGCGGATAGATGAGGTCAATGCCAGCGGCACTACTACCGGAACCGTCTGGAGCTTTACAACAACCTCAGGCGTCGATGAAAATCTCATCGGCTGGTGGAAGCTTGACGATGGCGAAGGTGGCACGGCTGTCGATTCCGGCACAGGTGAAAACAATGGAACAGTCAGTGGAGCCCTCTGGGTAACTGGAAAGCTCGATGGCGCCCTCGACTTCGACGGTGAAGATGATTATGTATCAATCCCGAACGAATCAGAATTTGATATTACCTCAAATATCACTGTCGCAGTCTGGGTAAAGCTCAACTCGCAAAGCACGGAAAACTTTATGTCCTTCATAACCAAGGGGCACGAGTCTGCCTGGGCGCTGCAAAGAGCC
>CAZIKS010000059.1:0-18182 GCA_964539795.1 uncultured Pirellulales bacterium | reverse complement strand
AATGTTATTTAAATCGTTACAACGTTTTCCAAATCAAACAACCGGACAGTAGTGAAAAGAGATGGCATCAAAAAGTTCCGCAGCGGTAGTCGGACCAGCTTAGTATTTTAACCTCAGTTTGCTGACCACCTGATGAGCAAGGCGGGTAGGTTCGGGCAGGCGGTACCTGGTTGCACAGGCAAGGGTGATTTTAATCGCATCATCCAGCAGACACTTATTACCCACCGAAACAAAAATCGGCTTGACGTTGGTTCTTGTTCTGACTACGGCTCCGATAATTTCGTGATTCGTAACCTGTGAATTTAGAGCTGTTTTATGCATTGCGGTCTTTTTGTCTTTTAGGAAGCTGTAAGAGCCTTTTTCAAGTGGCGGGTCTTTGAATTTACCGGTTAGTCTGCTTTTTGCACAACCGATAGTTGGCTTGTCGAATAACAAGCCGAGATGTGCAGCTATTCCGAAGCGGCGTGAGTGGGCGATGCCCTGACCATCTATGATGAATAGATCGGGTTTGTTTTTTAATTTTTCAACGGCTGCGATACAGACAGGCCCCTCACGGAACGAAAGCAATCCGGGAATATAAGGAAAGGCAACATTTCGTACCGCACTTTTTGTTTCGATAAGTTCAAAGTCAATCAGCTTTAACACGACAATGACGGCGACGATTTTTTGGCCGTTCCTGCTGAAAGCACAATCCACTCCTGCAATCAGCTTTGGTGGTTCTTTTAGCGGGGTAAATCGCACTTTGGGGGCAAGGCGCTTTTGCAGAGCCGTTGCCTGTAAGTAAGATAAATTCCACCTATGCAAATTTTTTGTTTTCATAATAACGGTCAGGTTAATTTGGTCAGTGTCAAATACTAATATTAAAAATTTAGCATTAACTTAGTATAAGGCATATAAGCAACATTTGCTTCGATAATATTGATATTTCCGGCAAGAAGGAGGCTTTCGGGCGAGGTTTTTTATAGATTATTAGGTTTGCTGAGCAACTGGTTCGCCAACGGTATGAGCGAGTATGAAGTGATGACCCTTGTGGGGCACGCAAGTTTTTCAACCACTCACAGATTTTATCTGCCTGTGGCTGAAGATTTGGTGGACCGTGCCAGCCTTGCTATTGCCCAATCCTTAAGTCAAAAACTGTTGCAGCACCAATTCTGCCTCTAAAACAAAAAAAGCTGATAGCCATAAACAACTGTCAGCCAAAGACTTACCAAATGGGCAGGGGCGGATTTGAACCGCCGACACACGGATTTTCAGTCCGTTGCTCTACCAACTGAGCTACCTGCCCATAATCGCCTGAGTCCGGCCGGAACGACCTTTAATTTAGCAGTAAAAAATAATATTGCAACACCAAACTTCATTTTTTGTTATTTGAACGTCGGTGAAAACGCCGTGCCGGGTATCATTTGCCCCTCATAAATCTCTTCCAGATTAATCCCCAGTTTCGTGAAATATACACCGCAGGCGTGGTCCAGCCGAACAATACTCCAATAAAAGTTGTGCAGACTCTGAACAAGGCTTATCTGAGTATTCGTAAGCTGTTTTCGATAATCTATCAGGTTATCAATGCTCTCTTTTCCTTCAGCGTAGTCTTTTCGCTTCTGAAGATATACTCTGCGCTTGGATTGGACGCTTTCCAAAAGCCCCTCATATTGTTTACGACGATTTCTCGCTATAAACCACTCCTGGTCAATCTGGTTTTTGGTCTGCAAATGCTGCTGCCTTATTAAGGCGTCATACTCGTTTATCTCCGCAACCGCCCGACCAAGGGAATAGCCCAGCAGAACAGGGTCAATTTTAGTCACTCGAAGGCCGGTACCTATAAAGTAGCCGTTATCGTCTCGCAGGCTTCCATCCCCGTTAATGTCGTACCGGCCGTTCAAATCCGTAAAAACGTCCCATTTCCCCTCTTCTGCAAGACGTTTCTTTTCCAGAGAATTCTTTCTCGCATTTTCCAGGACCTTGATATTAATGTCGTTTCGGTCGGCTTCGGCCAGAATCTGCTCCACCGTACGGCTCAAATAGGATTTCCCGTAATAATCTTCCGAATAAAGATTAAAGGAATTGACTTGCGCAAGTGACAGTTCCTTGCGTCCGATGGAAAACCGCAGATATATTAATATGTGATTAATGGTCTCCTCGAATCTGATGATGTCCGCCTGCTCCGACTGGATGACGGTTTCTATCTGCTGACGTTCCACCGGACTGGACTGAACACGCGGTAAGGCGAGAAAGCCTTTGTAATCCTCGATGCATTCAATTCTTCTGGCCCTGTTTTCCTTGACAGTCAGCAGGTCGAAATAATGATAATGGGCCTCGCGGATATTGTCCCTGATTTCATCTACGTATTCAAGTCGGGCGTTAAAAAGTTCATTTTCTTCCCTGCTTAGGCTGGTGATGCGCCTTAGAGTCGTATTGGAACCGAAAAGAGGAAATGTTATATCCGTATCGAGAAACTGTCCCGTTCCGCTTTCCGGGTCTCCGAAGTTGCCGCGGTAACCGAAGCCCGTAGAGACCGAAGAGCCGTCAAAGAACTCCTTTTCCATTCCGACCCGCGTGCTGTAGACCTGATTCTCCTCATACCGTCGCTGGCTTCGTGTGATGTAAGATTGCGAAAGAAATGGAGTAAACTGGCTCAGGTTCCTTACAAAATCCTTAAATTGAAACTCCGCCACTTCAAGCGCATAACGGGCTGAAACAACTTCCGGGTTTTCATCGAACACAAGCTGCATGAGTGAGTCAATGGTAACTGAACTTGTGGCCTGCGGATTTTCCTCCCAGATTTGCCCCTCGCGATTTTGCTCCTGGGCCCGCACAAAAACAGAGCCGAAAGTCACCGCTGCAATGAAAAATAAAACTCGGCCGTATAAGGCCAGGCCATCCGGGAAAAAGGTTTTCAGGTTGTGTCTGCAATTATTATTTCGCATAAACAAAAATTTCTCTTAAGATATACCTGACTCATACTTCATTTTTTGCTATTCGAAGGGCATAGATAATTTTGTCCCGGGCACCCTTTCTTCCTCATAAAGCCCTTCAAGGTTAATCCCGAGTTTGGTGAAATAAACCCCGCATGCGTGGTCCAGCCGGACAATACTTGAATAAAGTCCTTCAAGACTGTGGGTCAGCGTCATCTCAGTAAGCATAATCAGTTTTCGCGAATCGATTAGATTATCGATTGTCTCGTTTCCCTCGGCGTAGTCTTTGCGTTTCTGCAGATATACTCTGCGCTGGGATTCAATACTTGTAAAAAGCTCCTCGAATTGCTGGCGGCGATTTCTCGCCATAAACCACTCGCGGTCAATCTGGTTTTTGATTTCCAGCTGCTGGGCCCTTATCAACGCATTGTACTTGTTTATCTCTGCTGACGCCCGGCTGAGAGAATAACTAAGCAGCACAGGGTCAATCTTTTTGATGCGAAAGCCCAGACCCATCAGATATCCGTTATCGTCTCGGAGGCTTCCATCACCGTTAATGTCGTATTGGGCGTTCAAATCCACAAAAACGTCCCACTTTCCCTCCTCTGCAAGACGCTTCTTTTCATAGGAGCTCTTTCTGGCGTTTTCCAGAACCCTGATGTTGATGTCGTTTCGGTTGGCCTCGGCCATAAGCTCATCTACCGAACGGCTCAAATATGACTTCCCGTAATAATCTTTAGCATAAAGGTCGAACGAATTAACCTGTGAAAGGGAGATTTCCTCCTGCCCGATAGAAAACCGAAGCCTTATTAAGATGTTGTTAAGAACCTCATCGAATACAATCAAATCCGCCTGCTCCGACTGGATGGCGGTTTCTATCTGCTGACGTTCCACGGGATTGGACTGAACACGCGGTAATGCAAGAAATCCTTTGTAATCCTCGATGCACTCTTTCCTCATTGCCATACGTTCGAGGTGGGTCATCAAATCGATGTAATTAAACTGGGCCGTCATGATGTTGTCTCTGATTGTATCTACGTATTCAAGCCGGGCGTTTAACAGTTCGTTTTCCTCCCGGCTGCGATTGGTGATGCGCCTTAAGGTCGTGTTGGAGCCGAAAAGCGGAAAGGTTATATCCGTCTCCAAAAACTGCCCCTTGCCGCCCTCCGGGTCTCCGAAGTTCCCCCGGTGACCGACGCCGGTAAAAATCGAAGAACCATCAAAGAACTCCTTTTCCATTCCGACACGCGTGCTGTAAACCTGACCCTCTTCATATTGACGCTGGTCGCGTGTGATAGCCGACCTGAATAGTAATGGCGTAAACTGGCTCAGGTTCCTTACGAAATCTTTAAACTGAAACTCCGCCGCCTCAAGAGCATAGCGGGTTGCAACGACTTCAGGGTTTTCACCGAACACAAGCTGGATGATTGATTCGATGTTAACCAAAACTTCCCCATTTGAATTCTTCGATTCGACTGCCTGTTCGTGATTTTGCTTCCGGCCGTAAACATAAACAAAACCCGGATTCAAGGCTAAAGTGAAAAATAAGACAAAAATGTATAAAATCAGAACGCTTTTGATATTGGCTCTTCGATTTTGATTACAGCTGTTGTTTTGCATAGACAAGGATTTCCTGAGATTTACATAAATCAATCTAACAGATTTTTACTGTTATTACTGTGCTTTGCTTGAGGATAAATCTGAGGCTAAAACGGATAATCCGGCCTTATTGATAAATCAACGTATAAACTCAGTTCAAAGCAGACCATTTAGTATAGTAATTTTTATCGGATTGTTCAAGAGAATAAATCACTTAAAGCACCGGCTATGCCGTTTTTGCCCTCTCAGCGGCGGCAAATGAAGGTTAATCTGCTGATTGCAGAAATACCCGGCAGGATTCTATCGCCCTGGACAGCCCGCTTGTTATCGCGGAAATGATGCTGACCTCCTCGGCCGTTAGTTCGTTTTCTGATGAGCGATAAATCAATATAAACCCCAGAGATGTACCCCCCCGGCCTAAAGGTATTGTTGCAGCTGAGATTTTATTCAATATCGCAGGATTACCCTGAAGGCCCATAGTAAGAAGGCTTTCGAGGGTGCATACTTTATTAGACTTGCAGATATTTTCCACAAGCTCACTGGTGAAACAGTTTTCAAGGCTCTCTTTTTCCAGGGCTATAGGACTGTCACTTTCGAATAAACGCAGTTCGAAATCGTCCTCTTTACGCAAAAAGAAGGCGATATTGAGGTCGCCTGTTTGTTCCCGGATAAGTTTGGAGGCGGTATAAAAAAGGCTGCTCAAGTCCGCCGCCCCGATAATCGACTCGTAGAAATTTGCCGTGAAACTGATGACGTTCAGTCTCCTGATAAAATCCCTCTGCGCTGCTATAAGGTCATTACAGAGTATGTCGATTTTCTCCGCCTGCTTCTTGCGCTCTTTGTTGAGCTTGCGAAAAAGAACACGCAGTCTTTTATGTCGTTGGTTATTGTCCACTAAACCTCTGAGTTTCAAATTGTCTTTACAGCTTTTTTCTGTTCGTTAATTCGGCTTAATAAAAGTCTCACTTTAAGTGAAGGCAGCCATTAAAAATATCAAAGGCCGTGGCCCTATAAATAGCCGATTATCAGTTTTATGATGGTTGCGACCGGGAAAAGTCGGTGGGTGCAAAAGTCCCCCCTGCCGCATTCTCGGACTTATTGTCAATTATATATGTCGTGTATTTCTCTAATCGGTCGTTGGTGAAAAATCGCTAAACTTCAAATACAACATCCCTCGTTCCAACAGCAGCACGCACCCGATTGTTTACTATCGCCAGTATGACGAAGGCGTCTCGCGCACCTCTTGAGACCATTCCTGCCCGCCCTTGACGAAGTCAACCTTGTTTCTTTGTATCTTCAACACCCTGACACGAAGTATAGTGTCTCGCTCATATACTATTCGACCGTCAATTATAGCAGACGGCCTGTCCTCGCTGTGTACTATACCTGTTACAATCCCGCGAGCTAATGTGGGTTTCCCCACAGCTAAATTCTCTTCCAATCGCTTCTGAAGTTTAGCCACCCCGATGTATTCGGCATATCTCTTGTTTTTCTCAAGCTGTATCTTCTGGCTCTCATACTTATTTAATATGCGGCTCTTTTCCTCGGCTATCCGCCCTTGAAGCAATGCAAAACGCTTCGGAGATTGCCTGACTGTATCTCGAAAATGAAGGTCTCTGTCTTCAAAAAGCCGAAATTCCTCACATTCGTAATTGTTAAGCGATAGCACGCTCTTAGCCAGATCAGCCTGTGCCGAAAGTGAAGCAAAAACTCCTTTATCGGCGACTTCAAGAGCCCTGATTTCTGCATCAGCCCGCAGTTTCAGCTCGGCAAATGTCACTGCATAGAAATCATCTATCTCCTGATACAACTGGGAAATATATCGCTCTATCTCTTCGTTTTGTGCCTCTTGGCTTTGATTTTCACCCCCCGTAGTATTAACCATATCAAAAAACACCAAAACCGTTGGCAAAATCCATAAAACTATTTTTCTCTTTCTCATCTTTAAACCTCCTCGAAACTTTTCACTTTGTCTATTATCCTCTCTCAGCACTCTGCTACTTGTACGGCAGGTAAACCGTAACGCAGGTTCCCTTCCCCGCTTCGCTTGTTATTTCAAGCCGGCCGTTATTTATTTGGATAATGCGCTGAGCGTTGGCAAGTCCCATCCCGCGTTTGCGCCCGGCAGGCTTCGCTGAGAAAAACGGCTGCACTGCCTTTTCAACTGTCTCTGCATCCATTCCGCAGCCTTTGTCGATAATCTGAACTTTCAAACCCTTCCCGGATTCGTCGGCAACAGCCACAACCTTTATCGGCCCCTTGCCGTCCTCATAGGCCTCGGTGCAATTGCTGAAGATGTTTGAAATCGCTGACACAATTTGCCCCGAGTCCACGAAAACATCGTTGAGGCCATCGCCAACCTCTGTCTCAATGTTAAGCTGTTCGGAATTTGTCTTTTGGGCGGTCAACTGAACGGCCTCGTCCAGTATCTGCCTGATATCTGTTTCAGCAGGCCGTGGTTCTGCCGGTTCCGCAAACTCCATCAGGCAATCGATAATACCGGATAGTTCCCTGGCGCTTTGTCGAATCTGTCCTAAGATGCGTTTTTTATCCGAATCCGTCTCTGTATCAGCCAGCAGTTGAGCCCGACCAGATATCAGCGACAGGGGATTGTTTAATTCGTGTGCCGCGCCCCCTGCCATCTCAGCCAATGCGCCAAAAATATCACCTGTTTCCACTTCCACCCGCCGTTCAGCCGGTACCGCTTCACCCACAAGCCCGGCAATTCGCTCGGCAAAACTTTGTTGCCTTTGCCAAGCACGCGCCATATCTAAAACAGCGCCACCGATTGACGCCGGCGCCTCGAATTGCTCTTGAAGTTTGTTTATATCTACCGGATAACGAAGTTCGAAAACAAGCGCCCCCACCGCCTTGCCCCCCGAAACCAGGGAAAGCATTTTGGTTTGGCTTAATTCAAAATCCGCCTCCAACTGCTCGAAAAGCCAGTCAATTTGACCGGCCACCTCAATAACCCTGAAACTGCTCGAAATCACCCGTGGTATCGCCGACGAATCCTCCGGAGCCTTCAACAAAACCGTTTTGCTCTCAGTTGGGCTTTCTACAACAACCGCTTCCAGAACTTCCGGCCTCGATGGTGCTTGTAAATACAAACAGACCTTACCTGTTTGATAGAACTTTTGCCATCCCGCGGCAAAACTCTCCGCCGCCTCGATTGCCGGAGTCGTCGAATCTATATTCAATAGAAACTCCGTTATAAAATCAAAATAGCTCGACGAAACCTGCATCTGGTAATTTTCAGATGATAGTTTCGTATTGTCTCTGGCTAATTGGGCCGCCGTTGTTTGAATACTCTCTATATAATCCGCCTGCGGTTCCGCTAAATCCAGCCCGAGCAATTTGGACCTTCGCCCCACCTCATCGCCCAATCCACGCCGAATCTGCTCCAATTGTTCCGCACTTATTGACACCGGCCGCTCAAATTCCGCCGAATCATAACTGCCCGATTCCCCGATTTCGCTCTGCCGCAATATGCAGTCGGCCAAATGAACGATTTCAGCGATTTTGGCTTCCCGCATACCCTGCGAAATAGCACTCGTGCCCGTATGATGCAGCCAGATAGCCAAAGTGATTTCATCCGGAAAACGCAGTTTCTGCCCCAGCCGTTTGCCTAATATTCTGTGGTCCGTCCCGAGGTGTTTTTGCTCAATCCTGTGCATGCCGGCCTTTTGCGCTCGCGCCTCTTCAACAATACGAGCAAAACCCTTCGGCATCTCCTGGTCTAATGCGAATTTACCGATATCGTGGAAAAGCCCCGCAAGGTAAGCAAGACCTGAATTAATCTCAGGATAAATTGTTTCAGCAATAGCTTTACAGCAGCACGCAACACCGATGCTGTGAACCGTAAGCCGCTTTCTAAAATCCGCTCTGGTGCCTGGCCCAAACGCCGGGTATAACTTAATCGACAGAAAATTATCGCGAATCAGACGAAGCGGCAATTCGTCAAGTGCCCCACGAATCGAATACCCTCCCTCGCCAAGCTTCAGACCCTCTTGATGTAATATTGAAAAGGTATTGAAAGCAAGTGCCGTATCCGATTCGACAAGTTCCGCTAATGAAGGAGGCGTAAGTTGAAGTTGATTAAGCTTGCTGAGAAATCTCGCAACGGAGCTCGGCAGCGGCCAAAGCCGCTCCACCTGACCGATAAAAAGCTCTGTCTGGTATGAAGCTATTCTATCGACGGATTCTTCTCGCATTGGATTATGTCCTTGCTCCTCACGGCTTGGGGCTTGTCATTAATATCAATATCACCCGCTTCTAAATCATTTGCAAAACGGCCGTGATTTTGTCGGTAAGTTCTGCGATGTCGAACGGTTTTTTTATGAAATCTTCCGCGCCGCTTTTCAAAAGCTGCTCGATTTCATCTTGTTTTATGACCCCGCTGACAATGATAATCTTGATATATTCGAATTCCGGGTTTTTCCTTATCGTCTGGCAAACTACATTCCCGTTGACGTCGGGCAGCATATAATCGAGAAGTATCAGGTCCGGACGAAATACCTGCGTCTGTATTCCTGCATCATAACCGCTCAATGCGCTTTGGATTTCGAATCGCCCGTCGCGGACCAGAACATCGCCTATAAGTTCGACGATTTCCTCATCGTCATCGACAATAAGAACTTTCTTTTTGCCCGACTCAAGGTTATTCAGCGGAATCTTGTTTTCCTTCATAAACTTAAGCAGGCTCTGACGTGGTATCCTCCGGAAACGTGACCCGGGAATACGAAAGCCCTCCAACTGCCCGGAATCAAAACAACGAATGATGGTCTGCTGACTTATATTGCAGATTTCTGCTGCCTTGCCGGTCGAAAATAACTCCTTCATCTTATCTAAACCTCTCCTTTAACCAAATTCTTTTGATGTAAAAACATCCCAAACTGCCTTTCCGCCCCAATTTAACTTTTGACTCCTCAACTGTCAAGCAAAATTATTGAGAATTTGGGCTATTTAGTAAATTTAGTAAAACCCTGTAAGAATAGAATGTTTCACAAAAAATGAGTATCAAAGGGTATGCAGGGCTGGATTTAACCGCTTTTCGCCAAATTCAGATTTATTTATGCACCTGTGCAAACAGCAAAGACCTCAGAATAAAACAGAACAGCCCACATTTGGCAGGCTGTTATAAGAAGTAGTTATAAAAAGTAAATTTATTTTTTTGTTGACATTTTTTACAAAGCCCTGTAGTTTAAATGAGGAGTTAGATTGGTGGGTTTCATATATGTTTACAGTGAGTAGCGGCATTTTGTGCATTTTGGGAGGCAATTCTTATGATACAGTAAAATTATTTCAAGGTCTCGAGTCTCGTACTGCAATCGCCTTAAACACATAGTTAAATGTTCAAAAAAAATGGGTTCTTGATTTATTAGGGCAGTTATCAATTTGCTTCTGACCTGAAGCTTAAAAACGAACTGGCAGTTGCTCTAATGAAATTAGCGAAGTTTGGAAAAACTCCGCAAAAAGACGCAGGGAAGCTGCAAATAATCATATAGAAGGGAGGTGTAACATGCAGGTAAAAGAAATTATGACATGTAATGTCGAAACCATCGATTCACAGGCAAATTTAGTCGAAGCTGCTCGAAAGATGCGCGCACTTGAGGTCGGTGCCTTGCCGGTATGGGAAGATGATACCTTAATCGGTATGGTTACCGACCGCGATATTACAATACGTGCAATCGCCCAGGAGAAAACCCCGTCTGCCACGAATGTAAAAGAAATCATGAGTTCTGATGTTTGCTGTTGCTTCGAAGATGATGACATTCACGATGCTGCAAGGATGATGGAAGATAGGTCAATTCACAGGCTGCTGGTTGTAAACAGTAATAACGACCCTGTTGGATTTGTATCACTGTCGGATTTCGCTGTCAAAAGTCACGATGAGCATCTGGCTTATGAAGTGCTCGAGCGTATTTCTGAGCCGGCATGTCCCCATCGATGAGAACCTTTTGTTGCAATCGCTTATCTAATTTAAGAAAGGAGAAAAGCTATGAAAACTGCAACACTAACAATTCTTCTTATTTTGTTGCTTTTGACTATTGTACTTACCGGCTGCGGCAACTACGCCGGCGGCTCTACTCCCAGGCTCGTCAGTTGGGAAATGACACCGGCCGGCGTGTTTGTGCCGAGGTACAAGCTTGTAGAATAACAGCTCTGACCTTCGCTGCATTTGGGACAGTCAATACGTTTGTAGCACGAGCCGGGACCAAAGGTTAAATAACATCCTCGTTTGTAAAAATTCCGGCAGAATCGAAAAATGTAACACCATTGAGAAACTCGATTAAGTTAAGCCATTTAAGATTGTTGTTTACTGTTTATATGAAAGGAAGAAAAAATGAAAAAAACAAATGTTACAAAAGTCGGCCTTTTGATGCTTATCTTGATAAGCATTTCACTTGCCCCGCTCGGCTGCAATGATAACGGGGAAGTACAAATGTTCAAAAAAGATATAGTCGATACGGCTGTATCTGCAGGTAATTTCAACACTCTCGTTACAGCAGTGAAAGCGGCGGGACTTGTCGAAACTCTCAAAAGTAGGGGCCCATTTACTGTTTTTGCTCCCACAGATGATGCCTTTGCGAAACTTCCACAGGGTACCGTCGAAAACCTTTTGAAACCCCAGAACAAAGAAAAACTTGCTTCTATTCTTACATATCATGTTGTTGCCGGCAAAGTAATGGCTGCAGATGTTGTTAAACTCAGCCATGCCAAAACCGTAAACGGACAATCTTTGAGTATCAAAACCTACGGTAACACGGTAAAAGTGGACAGTGCAAATGTTATCAAGACCGACATCAAATGTTCAAATGGCGTCATTCACGTAATCGACGCTGTTGTTCTCCCAAAGTAAACAACTTGTCTAACAAATTATATTTTTGATTTTTAGAAAATCATTGGTCTTTAAAGTGGTAATGTAAGCTTCGAATTAAAGATAAAAATGGTATTTGCAAACGAATTTAGAGCAAGGGATTGACTCCTATAACTTGCAGGGAGGTTTCATTATTAAGAAAGGGGTCATAAAATGAAAACTGGAAAAAAAGTAACGGGATTAATCTTAGTGCTCTTTTTGCTTGTAACGAGTGCTTACGGAAGAAGTTCCAACGCCTTGGTTTATGTGATACATGGCATAGCAGGCCAGGACCTGGGTCTTGCCCCCGACCTTCCGGTAGATGTAGCGGTAGATGATGGCTGTGTACTTGAAGGCTTTACTTATGGCCAGGTTGCGGGCCCTTTGGAATTACCAGCCGGTACATATAAAATTGATATAAGCCTGGCAGAAACCAGCAATCCCTGCGGCAACCCTCCGGTGATACAAGCGGATGTGCCTTTTGATACCGGAGAGACCGCCATTGTAATTGCTCATCTTTTGGAAGACGGGACCCCTACAGCTACCAAGTTTCTGATCAACGATTCCGCTGGTAATTATTGCAAAAACTCTTGCGGCCCGACTGTTTTTCTTCATCACACCGCTGCTGCTCCTGAGGTTGATATAGAACTGCAACGTGCCTTCGGCTACCTGGCAGGGCGCAGGAAACTCAAAAATGTTGCCAACGGTGAGCAGGCAAAATACAAACTGCTCTCAGGCGATTGGTCTATCTCCCTGTTTCCTGCAGGTTTTAGTGATAGGGTTTTAGGACCAATTAAGCTCAGGGTCAAGCCCTGCAAATCTTATTTTGTTTTCGCTTCAGGCTCTTTGGATAAGGATTCACTGACCTTGCTTATTTATAAATCAGGTTTAAAGAAAGGCTCCGAGCTTGAGCTGCTCCAGGCTATTGTCTATGTTGTTCATGGTATTCCGGGTGAAGACCTGGGCCTAGAGCCTGATTTGCCGGTGGACATCTCACTGAATGGGGTCTGTGCACTGCCCGGATTTACTTTTGGCGAAATAACAGATGCAATTCCTTTAACGCCGGGTGTCTATAACGTAAAAATTGGTCTGGCGGATTTAGATAATCCCTGCAATGAACCGGCTGTAATTGAAGCAGATGTAGACTTATTTGCAGGTTCAAATATGACGATTATTGCTCATCTGACAGAAGAAGGAGAACCGACTGCCAGCTTATTTCCAAATCAGTTGGGCATAGGCTGGTCTTTACTGAGAGCTCCTTCGGTGGTTCACCATACCGCGGCAGCACCAACAGTAGATGTGATGGCCAGGCGAGGTAGAAGACTTTTGAAGTTAGAAGGTCTAAGCAATGGCGATCAGGGCATTCTTGCTACTCGACCAGGATTGTGGCAAATCTCGATTGCACCATCCGGAAGTAATGAGCCTGTTTTTGGGCCGGTTGATCAATGGTTACATAGACGCAACGCCTATTTTATTTATGCAGTCGGAACATTGGAGAATGACACTTTTTCCATACTTCAAAACATAATATCGTTGAGAGATTTGAATGATTAGGACATTAAAATTTTTCTTTTATTGAGTTTTATTTTTGATTGGGAAAGGGAGTCTAAAAATGGGTACGAAAGGTATTGAAATAGTTGGCATGGATGTCGGGGAACTTCTGGAATTGTTGAACAAGGCTTATTGTGACGAGTGGCTGGCTTATTACCAGTATTGGCTTGGCGCTAAAGTTGTTAAAGGCCCTGTGAAAGATGCAGTCATCGCCGAGCTGGAGCAGCATGCGACCGAGGAACTAAATCATGCTTTTCTGCTTACCGGACGAATTATACAGCTCGGCGGTACACCCATCACTAATCCCAGGGATTGGTTTGACTGGACAAACTGCGGCTACGATGCTCCAAATGACCCATTTGTCAAAACAATCCTTGAACAAAACATAAAGGGAGAACAGTGTGCCATTTCAACTTATCAGAAGTTAATGCAAAAAACCGCATCAACTGATCCTCTTACATATAACATCTTACTGCAAATAATCGAGCAGGAGGTTGAACACGAGAAAGATTTACAGGCGTTGCTCGAGGATCTTGAGTTAATGGCAAAGCACATCCATCTGGATAATGAGGTATTAACCAGAAGTTAAGTTAATTCAGAATTAAAACAAATTATAGGAGACAAAACTATGAAAGGGATGAAAACTTTAGATGTTGTAGTGTGGGCTCTGTTGGCAATCGGAGGCTTGAACTGGGGCTTGGTCGGAGTGTTTAATTTTGATTTAGTTGCGACGATATTCGGAGAGATGAGCATCTTAAGCAGAATTGTTTATACTCTTGTTGGGCTGTCTGCTCTTTATGATATCGTTGCAATAAAAGCTATCTGGAAAAGATGGGGAATGAACTACCTGACCCCTTCACACGCTTAGAGATATGCCCGACTGACAGAACCCAGAATTAAATTGCTATAAAGTAACAGGGCCGAATTAGAAATAGAATCTTCTTTGCTTTCCGTACTGCAAAAGAAGGGAGAAGGAAAAATGTGTCAGAAATGTGGCTGTTCGCCGTGTAAAAAGTGTGGCAGACCTATCGAGAACAAAGTCTGCTCGGGCTGCAATAAGCCTGCTGAAGAATGTACCTGCGAACCAAAGAAATAGCCTGAACGTTTGCCGGGTACGAAGATGCAAGGTCTTAAGAATATTGCCGCAGGTAGGGTAATAACCTCGCCTGAGGGTAAGATATTATTTTAGTAACAAACTTTTCTACTAAAGGAAGAAAAAATGGCCGAACAAAAAATCGAACATAATGTTGACTGCAAGAGCGAAATGCATGAAAAACACCTCTGCCACTTAATGTACGAGGGTTTCCATCTGACTAATCCTCAGGAGTACAGGGATATTGTCCAGAATGCACAATTCAGATGCCAGAACTGCGGCCGAACCGCAAATAGTGAAGAGGCTCTCTGTGCCCCCGTAAGTTTATAAACAATACCCCTGCTTTTGCTAATACTTTCTTCTACAGGCGACAATCTGCAGCGCTACCGTTGTTTCTTCTCCCTGCCAAAATGCCTGTCGGCAAAGTCCATATACCTGTCCCAGTCATAATTGGTAACATCGTGCCTGCCCGCCCGTATGTGATAACCTATCGTGCCCATAACAGCCTGCCCCGTCGCAGGCATTTCCTCCGCCGGAAAACCTCTGCTGCCCAGCAGCCTGTAAACATCCGACGCCCCTTTCGCCGACAAAAACTCCCCGCGCGGGTCCGCCCAGCGGTCCTCTTCCGCACTCGCTACATATACCGGCCGTGGCGCTATCAGGCCGATGAGCATATGCTGGTCAACCGGCAGCTCGTCCTCTTTGTCGTTGTATTTGTTAAAATTATCGCAGAACCAGTGTGGAAAGCGGGTATTTATTTGCTTTACAGTCTCCCCGAACCTCCGCCGCGAAAGCGCTGCGCCCCCGCAACCGGAGTTGTTCGAAATCACTAATGCAAAACGCTCGTCCTCTACCCCCGCCCAAAGCGCCGTCTTGCCAAGCCGCGAATGACCAATCACCGCAACCCGCTTGTGGTCGATGTCAGCGTCGCTCTCGAAATAATCCAAAGCACGGCTTAAACCCCACGCCCACGCGCTTATTGAACCCCACTCATCCGCCGCTGGACCACTTTGCCCTTCCTTATTGAACAAACCATGTACCCCGTTCTTGAAACCGTCGTCGAAATCCGGGTCGATGTCCCCGTAGTAGATGGTTGCCAGCCCGTACCCGCGCCCTATAATCCGCTCAACAGGCCAGCGGCTGGCGGCCTTGCCGCGAGATGCCTCCGTCGCAAGGTTGTTAACTATCCCGTAATTGTCCCTCGTGCGCATCCATTGTTTCGAAAGCGTAATGCCCTCCTCGTCGCTGATAGTGTGATTGCCGTAAAAGTTCAGCCCGATGAATGTACCAACCGCTCCCGACCTCTCGTTGGGAAGATAAATCAAAATGCTCATATTAGGGTCCTGCTCTCGTCCCGTAAAATATACCGTAACCTCCTTCCGCGTGGCCTTGCCCCCGAGTGCCTTCTTATCAACTGATGTTGTTACGAACCTCATCCCTTTAGGCCTGCCCGGGGACTTGCCGTAAACCTCCTCGCGGAAAAGCCTCAGGATTTCCGGCCGCCGCTTCTCCCGCCACGTCTCCACGTTCTTCACTTTCGTCCCGTCGCAGAGCGTCAGCGCATCGGGAAGAATGTACTTGGGCACCTTGGATTCGTCGTAATCGGTCTCCTGTGCATTGACATTCAGTAAAATCGCTGCTGTCAACCCGATAATTATTAACCAGCGTCTTTGATTCATAATTCCTCGCATATCACTGTCCTTTCTTGACTTGTATTGCCTTTGCTCGTATGTTCCCTTTTTCTTCTTAAAAGTCCTTCAAAAATCCCTTCAGCCCCGCCGTCCCTCTGAACAAATGTCCCTTAATCCCGAAATCCTCCGCCCCTTTTATATTCTCTTCCGTATCGTCTATCAGTACCGCTCCCCCCGCCTCGATGCCGAACTGGTCGCAAAGCCTTTCAAAAAAACCCCGTGCCGGCTTCGTATAACCGAGCTTATACGACAGTCCCATACCCTCGAATACCGCTAACCATTTGTAATTGTTATAGCAGAAATCAAAATGAATCGAATCTATATTGCTCGCCGTTAACAGCCGATACCTTTTCCCAAGCGAACTGATAAAATCAATTACTTCCTTTTTCTCGCTGAAAATTCCGCTCCATAAATCCTCAAACCGCCCGAAAGATATTCTCTCCTCCGGCACAATCGCACTGTAGAATTCATAAGAGCTGATTTTCCCCTCGTCGTGTCTTTCCTTCAGCCCCGACCCGAACATTCGTTCATATATTGCTTCTTCCCTCAAACCGCATTCTTTGCTAAGCCCCTCCAGTGCCGGCCGATAATCTACGTCTATCAGAACTCCCCCTATATCGCACAATATAGTTGCCATAAAACTAACTCTCAATATGACCTCGCCTTTAAACCTCGGGGCCGCATCTTTCAAACCTTCAGGCCTGCTTTCGTATTGATACCACAATCCCCCACAATCTGCAACTCTTCCCCGCCCTCGAAAGTCTCCTATGCATTTGCTCGCTGATTCGGGGCCTTTCCCGTGCTTTTTGGCCTGTAATACGTTAAAATCAGAAAAATTCAAATTTATTTGAACTAATCTGTTCAAATTGCGTCTTTACCCAATGATACGGGAAAGACTTCAAAGGGCATATATGGATTTTGAGACAAAGCTCGAAACGATAGTGCATCGATGCAGAGACGGCGAGAGAGCAGCTTTTGAAGAACTCTTCGTGATATACCAGCCGCGGCTGAAATATTATGTCAGGCGTCTAAATACCGGCCCTGCCGGCATTGATGATATCCTCCAGGATATCTGGCTGAACGTCTTTAAAAAAATACATAAGTTGAAAGATACTCAATCCTTTGCCGTCTGGCTGTACCGTATCGCAAGAAATAAGGTTTATGATGGATTCAGGCGTAAAGACAGGTTCGTCAAACTGCCCGAAGATGATGAGTTTCCCGTATCAGGCCCCGATGAGTCTCTCTTCGACGCAGATGACACTGAAAGGTTACACGGCGCCCTGAACCAGCTCAAACCTTACCACAGGGAAGTATTAACGCTGTCCTTCATTGAGCAGATGTCTTACCAGTCGATAGCTGATGTTATTGGCTGCAGTATTGGGACCGTCAGGTCACGAATATTTTACGCAAAGCAATCTCTTCGCCGGGAAATGGAGAGGCAAAATGGATAATAACAAAAAACTACTCGAAGGCCTGTTAAAAGCCGACGGCATTGACCCTGTCGGTGCAACTGATGCTGAACGCATTGCCTTTGCGAAAATGCTCGACAAACACTCAAAACCCAAACAATCAAAGCAGGCCTACCAGCCTGATATATGGAGAATAATCATGAAAAGCAAAATAACAAAATTCGCCGTCGCCGCTGGTGTAATAATAGCTGTGATTTTGGGGTTGAACATTGTTGGCGGGCCGGATATAGCAAGTGTAGCTTGGTCCGATGTTCAAACAGCATTTTTGGCACAATCCTGGGTACATCTCAAATATGATAACGGTACTGAGTCGTGGTATAATTTGAAAACAGGAGATCACTGCCACAAACAATTGCACTCATTTGGAAACAGCTTTGTCTATATCAATCGAACAGATAACCTGCGACATCGCTATACGCCGGAACATGGTCAGCATATTGTAGAAGACAGGCCTGCAATCTACAAAAATGAAATGATACCGCCTTATGAACCTAAAACAGCATGGCAGAGAATTGTAGGAGGTTGGGAGGAGATTGCCAAACAGGGTGATTCTGAATATTATGATGTTGAAATAAAAACGGATACATTAGATGGCAATAGCACGGTTCGTTTTGATATTTATTATATCGATGCTCTGGAAAGAAAATTGCTGTCTAAACAGCTTTGGGCTGATCCAGATACAAAACTCCCAACCAAAATCAGAGAAAAATTGACAGTTCAACAAAAGAAAGACCAAAACCGAGAATATATTACAGGCGTTTTCTCTTTTTCTGAAACCGGCCCTCTTTCTATTTACGATCTCGGTGTTCCAAAAGATTTACCCGTAGCAAAAGATTATGACAAAACCGCAGATCCTTCCATCGAAGAAATACTCAAAGTGGCAAAGCAGTATTATGAAAACTTCCCGAAATGCTGTCGGGCTGTGATTTGGGAAAATGACCGTGAGAGTGAAATCGAAGTTATATGGCGAAATGGAGAAAAAATTCGTTTTAATCATTATTTTAATAT
>CAZIKS010000058.1:0-18390 GCA_964539795.1 uncultured Pirellulales bacterium | reverse complement strand
TTTTTTTCAATTTTTTGACGTTTTTTAAACCCCCACCCCCATTTTCAGCCCAAAATCAAGCCCCGCGATGTTTACCCCTTATGGAGGCAGAGTATCAGTAGATCAGCCCCCGCGGCGCTTGTCCTTGGGACCCCTGAAGGGGAGCGGAGTAGAATCATTTGCGCAAGTACTCACAACAATAATCGGAAAAAAACAAGAATTTTTTTACTGCTTTAATCACAACCAGTTAAGAAAATTCAAACGCAGCGGATTGGAGGTATTTTCGTATCGAATGCGCAAGTTCCTCTAATTATGGGGAGCGTGTTTTTAAAACCCCCTTAAAAAAACATTAGGATTTGATCATGACCACCGAAGTCAAAAGGGAAATTAATATAAATCTGCTTATCCGTGGCTGCGGTTAATGTTTTAAATGGAACAGGTGTAATTATGCAAAACAAACCCAATCAAACCCAAAACTATTGCAAAAAACGCTTTCCTTGATACAAACCGTTTGTTACCAGTTGGCACACCAAAAGCTGAGTGTACCCAAAGTGAGGTTAAAAGTAATGATGCCAATAAGGCTTTGCCGGTTGGCCGGTTATATACTGTTCCAGACTTAATGTCCCCCGTTGACAACTCTGAAAAAAACAACTGGGCCGGGTTGGATTCGAACCAACGTAAGCTTACGCTAATGGGTTTACAGCCCATCCCCTTTAGCCACTCGGGCACCGACCCTTTTTTATATCTTGCCGGACATAGAGCACTCTACGCCCCGCGAAAAACGGATTTTAAGCACTTTTTACTATTTTGCAAGAATAATTTTACATTTTCAATTCCGGCAGCCTTTGTTTTTGCGAAACGACGGCTCTTTACAAATCCTGTTGCAATTCGTATCATAAATGACAACTTGCCGGTTCTAAGAAAAACAAGGAGCAAAACTATGCCTGAAAAAGAACAAATCAACAGAAGAGGCTTTATAAAGAAATCAGCTAAATACATTGCCGGCACAACTTTAATCGCCTCGGCTGGTTCTAAAAGTATCGGTTACGGCCGGCCCTTAAAGAAACAATTAAGCCTCAAAATAAAAAACCCTGATGCACAGGTAATAGATGCTAATATGCCGGCCCCAAAGGGTTTTAGCAATGAGTTTCCGCCGAGCGTAGTAACAGCCGGCGGGCGCCGGCATATATTTGTATCCTGCGGACGGGCGGTGGCAATTGAAATACCGGTGGATACTCATATTCTTCACGATACGAAATGTACAATGCGGTCGCCTGAAATCTGGGCTATAGGCGGTTTTGATGCTGAGATTACTTATGGACGCCTTCCTCTTTTTACCGAGTACGACCGCCGGACAATGTACTGGAGAAAAAATTACTGCGGCACATTTAATGTTGACCTGATGAAGAAAGATTCCAGCCATCCGGAATGGGTCTTTTCTATCAATCACTGCGAAAGCAAAAACGAGATTGAAAAAAGAGAATACGGGACGTTTTCTTTTCATAACAGTATTAATCTCAATGATCCTGCGACGTCGGAAACTTCTTCGGGAATAAAGGCAAACGGGCGTTACAGAGACTATCAGGCCGGTTATTTCGGATTTGTCTCAATGTCTTATGCCCCCATCACAGCTGCAACCAAATGGGGAGCGGAGCTTTTCCATAACGATATGGGTCCTGTTATGTGGCCGCAGATGGGTTTTATGACTCCCGACGGGAAGCAGGTACACCCCGATTATAAACATCCTCATTCACACCCGTCGAGCCTTATTGCCGAAGACCGTAAAGACGGCAGGAAATATCTGTATGTGTTTGCTAATATTTCAAGCACGCAGCAGGGAAAATCCAATATGGTTGGCGCGGCACGCTCACCGATTGAATCACGGGGGATGCCGGGGACATATTTGAACTTTTATAAGGGTGAATATACCGAGCCTTCACTTCCTGAAGATATGTCTGAAGATGTCGATGTGTTGATTAGGCAGCGCGGCGGAAAGGCAGACGCAATCCACCCTGAACTGCATAATGTAAACAGGTTCTTTGCCGCAAGACTAAAGCGGTCCGGATTGTTCCTGAGTGTCGAATCGTATTACCAGCAGGAGTATATAGAAACGGCGCTTAGGCTTTCAGAGGATTTGAGAAGCTGGTCGGATAGGTTCGTGGTTCCCAATACGAGAATAAACAGACGCACAAGGTCACGGAATAAGCCGCCGTTCGGTCTGTTTTATCCTAAGTTTTTAAGCGCAGACGGCTCTAATCATTATGAAATTGACGAATCAGAACCTTTTTACATAATCGCCGCCAAACCACATGGTTTGTCATACCGCCGGTTAAGCATAGAGATATTATGAAAAAAACCAGGCTGCCCTGACAACTGGTTGTACCGGTGAAACCTGTGATAACTGCCTCTTTACAGGGCCGGCGATAAGTAGTATCATAACAGTTAAATTGCCGATGTAGCTCAACGGTAGAGCACAGCTTTCGTAAAGCTGAGGTTGAGGGTTCGATTCCCTCCATCGGCTTTGTGAATCTTCAGGAAAAGTACAATTCGTTGAAGCAGATACTTAAGGGATTGGGCAGGGTTGTTGTTGCCTATTCCGGTGGTGTCGATAGTACATTTCTTCTAAAAGCAGCCGTCGACACGCTCGGGGCGGAAAATGTTCTGGCCTGTATAGGCATCAGCGCATCTTTAGCCAAATCTCAATACGCTCAGGCAATCGCCTGCACCAGAGATATCGGTGCTGCGGTCAAAGAGGTTGAAGTGGACGAAGTGGCCGATCCTCACTATTCGGCCAACAAGGCGGACAGGTGTTTTCACTGCAAATCACATCTGTATCAGCTTTTCATCGATATTGCCGGAGAGCAGAATTTCAATCATGTGATTTGCGGCTGCAATTTCGACGACAAAGATGACTTTCGTCCCGGCAACCGGGCGGCGGAAGTCTTTAATGTCGGCTGTCCCTTAATGGAGGCAAAGCTGACCAAGGACGATATCCGCCAGTTAAGCAGGCAGTTCAATTTAGCAACAGCCGAGGTTCCGGCTTCACCCTGCCTGGCTTCGAGAATTAGTTACGGCCTGGAAATCACCGAGCAAAGATTAAAACAGGTTGAGGAAGCCGAAGATTTTTTGAGGCCCCTTGGTTTTGTTGAATTTCGAGTTCGCCATCACGACAATGTTGCTCGAATTGAAGTGCACGCCGAGGATTTGGAAAAGATTATAACCGAACCGATTCGCCTCGAAATAGTCGAAAAATTAAAATCACTCGGCTTCAAATACATAACCATCGACCTCCAGGGTTTTCGCAGCGGCTCGTTGAACGAACAGCTTACAGAAGAGCAGAAGAAAAAATCAGGCGCATAAGCGCCGCAGCGAAAAGAAGAAGTATAACAAACGCTGACAGGACATATTGAATGAGCAAAATGCGGAGAAGGCACAAAAAGGGAACCTCAAAAAGGCCGGTTCATTCACAACGGCGCCCACAGCAAGGTAAAGAGCAAAAAACTTCTCAATCGTATCTTCCGGTTTTTTTTGTTTGCGGTGTAATCCTTGTAACAACTTTGGTTGCTTACTGGGGGTGGTGGCAGCTTGATTTTGTCAATATTGATGATAATGAGTATGTGACGGAAAATCTCGGTGTCAACGGGGGTGTAAGTTGGGAAGGTATTAAGTGGGTTTTTGCGAAGAGTTGTGCCGGCAACTGGCATCCTTTGACGGGTCTTTCTCATATGCTCGATTGTGAGCTTTACGGTCTAAAGCCGGCCGGTCATCATTTTACAAATATTCTTTTCCACATCGCTAATTCCCTATTGCTCTTTTGGGTTTTTTGGAGGATGACAGGAGGTTTATGGCCGAGCGCCTTTGTGGCGGCGCTGTTTTCACTGCACCCGCTGCATGTCGAGTCCGTGGCGTGGGTATCGGAACGAAAAGATGTTCTAAGTACGTTTTTCTGGCTGCTGACAATGCTCGCATATCTTAGTTATGTACAGAAACCGCGACTCGGCATGTATATACTAACGCTTTTAGCATTTGCTGCGGGATTTATGGCAAAGCCCATGCTGGTAACCTTGCCATTCGTATTACTACTGCTCGACTTCTGGCCTTTGGGCCGAATGCAGTTGGGGCAGGTGGGCTCCCCTGAAAAGAAAAATATAATTACACTGGTGAAAGAAAAAATACCATTTTTTGTTCTTACCGGCATTTTCTGTGTAATAACGGTTTTTGCTCAACAGGGCGATGAGGCCGTAAAAGACTTTTCTATGCTCCCACTGAAGTATCGTATCGGCAACGGAATTATTTCTTATTTTGCTTATATCTGGAAAATGTTTGTACCTGTAAATCTGTCGGTTTATTATCCGCATCCCGGCGATGGCCTGCAGTGGAACAGGGTTGTGTTGGCGGGCCTGTTATTGACAGCTATATTTGCCCTGATAATTATCCGTGGCAGACGCAGGGGCTGGCTTATTGTCGGATGGCTGTGGTATGTGGGGACGCTTGTGCCGGTGATTGGTTTGATTCAGGTTGGAACACAGGCAATGGCCGACCGCTATACCTATGTGCCTTTAATTGGATTGTTTGTCATTGTTGCATGGGTTCTGTCGGAGATTGCAGCCAAATGGCGATATCGGAAAGTCGCTCTGGCGGTATCGGGTGCTGTTGTATTGGCGGTTTTGATGATTTGTGCACGCCAACAGGTGGGGTATTGGCGTAACAGTATTACATTATTTGAGCAGGCGATTGCGGCAACGGGCGACAACTATCGGGCGCAGTACAATCTGGCTTCGGCTTATGCGAAAATCGGGCGAATTGCTAAGGCGGTTGAACATAATGCCGAAGCTGTGAGACTTGAACCGACCTCTCCGGAGGCGCATCACAATCTCGGTGTGCAGTTGTTCAAGCAGGGTAAAACCGATGTTGCCGTTACCCATTATAAGCAGGCCATATTTCTGGACCCCGGGCTGGCAAAGGCACACAACAGCTTAGGGATAGCATTTGAAATGCAGGGGCAGTCAGATGATGCTCTCATGTGCTATTCGGAAGCGATTAGGTTAAACCCTGACTATGCAAATGCTTACTTTGGACTGGCGAGCGTTTTGACCAAACAGGCCAAAAAGGCTGAAGCGATAGCCGCATACCGCGAAGTGCTGCGGATTGAACCGGAAAACTTTATGGCAAAACAGGAGCTTGAGAAGCTATTGAACAAATAACCATGTTGAGGCGCCTATTGTGGGATTTGACCTCAATAAAATATACGGTGCAAGTTCTTTTTTATATATTAATACCCGATTGCACAGCCGTCCTTGCGCGGGTCGGAGGCCCCCAGGTAACGGCGGGGATTTTCTTTTCGCCATATTCCCTGGTAGCCGCCGAAAGCTCTTCTGCCCGGCTCTGGAGTGATAATTTTGTGTCCCATCTCGGTCAACTTTTGTTTGACCTTATCAGAGATGTGGCGTTCGAAGCCGATGGAACCTCCCCCGACCATTTTGCTTCCCGTCGGTTGTGAGCTTTCATAGTGCCGTACTCTGGGCTGTTCACCGGCCTGCTGCGGTGACATGCCGAAGTTAAGTATGTTCATCAATATCTGTGCGTGGCCCTGAGGTTGAAATGGACCGCCCATAACGCCGAACGAAAATACAGGCTTGCTGTTCTTGGTCATAAAAGCCGGAATAATAGTATGGAAGGGTCTCTTATGAGGCTCTAATTTGTTGAGGTCATTTGGATTCAGCGAGAATGACTGTCCGCGGTTCTGCAGACAAAATCCAAGACCGTCCGGCACAAATCGCGAAGCCCATTCATAATAGATGCTCTGAATCAACGAGACCATATTACCCTCTTTGTCCGCCGCCGTCAGGTACACGGTGTCGGATGGGCCTTTCAGTCTGCCCGGCGCTACATTTTGCGCAGCATGTTTGGGGTTGATAAGTTTGGCGCGTTGTTTGGCATACTCTTTGGAGATAAGCCGCTTAATGGGGACGTCGGCAAAATCTGTATCTGCATAGTAAACGGCCCTGTCCTCGAAAGCCAGCTTTTTTGCTTCGATGAAAAGATGCAGATGCTCGGCGCTGTTTGGTTCGAGTGAGCTGATATCGAATTGTTCCAGCATATTCAATATCTGCAAAGCTGCGATTCCCTGGCCGTTGGGCGGCAGTTCCCAGACATCATATCCGCGATAGTTGCTGCTTACCGGCTCGACCCAGGTATATGTATGGTCATTGAAATCACGAATAGAGAAGCGTCCCCCTTTGGCCTGTGAGAATTTTACGATTTTCTCGGCGATTTCGCCTTTGTAAAAAGCATCGGCTCCGCCTTTGGCAATGATTTCAAAAAAGTCAGCCAGGTTCGGGTTTTTGAAAATCTCGCCGAAACGCAATGGTTTGCCTTCCGGCATAAAAGTTCGCCTGAAATTGCTGCCTTTTTTGGCATCTGTTACCCAGTGGCTGGCTATCATGGGTGAAACAGGGAAGCCCTCACGGGCGTAATGGATGGGTTCTTCCAGAATCTTTGCCATACTGAGACTGCCCATTCGTTTCAAAAGACTTTCCCATCCGCTTACACACCCAGGAACACTCCAGGCGAGTGGGCTAAGCGTAGGAATTTCTTTAAGCCCCAGCGCCTCTGCTTTATCAAGGCTCCAGTTATACGGGGACCGCCCGCTGGCGTTAAGGCCGTACAACTTTTTATCTTTCTCAAGCCAGACTATGGCAAATAAGTCGCCGCCCGGCCCGCAGCTCATCGGCTCAACCAGGCTTAACATTGCATTGGCACAAACAGCCGCATCTATTGCGTTGCCGCCGGCTTTGAGGATATCAATACCAGCCATACTCGCCAAAGGCTGGCTTGTGCACACCACCCCGTTTTGGCAGGCCAACGTCGAGCGGTTTTGATTTCTTTCAATTAATTTCTCACTGTCGATAAACACTCCGCCACCTGTCGAGTCAGTTCCGGGGCCTTTTGCAAAAGACGAATTCAATCCGAGGACAGCTGAAGTACATGTGCCTCCGGCCAGCTTTAGAAATGAACGTCTTTTCATAGTTTATTTCCTTCCTTAAAAATTCCTGTTTATTCTGCATAGCTCAACCGGTCTGCCAAAAACTATGCCTTATTACACGCCAGCTTAACATAGTTAGGCAGTTCGCCAATCAAGGGCCTTATATAATCCAGGAAAGCATCTGTTATGAAATTGCCTTCGGCATTAATAAATTCATCGGGCATTGGCTTTGCTTTGATGGCGACTTCATTTAGTGGACAGGTGCCGGTGGTGCATTTGTATTCACTGCCGGTCTGCCTTTCCAGCGTAATCATCAGGCCGGTCTTGCCTTCTTTTGCCAAATTCACCGCCGCCTGGCCGCACATATAAGCCTCGTCAACATCCACTTGCGTAGCTCTGTCGGCTGCGCTCATCGGCAGGGATTCTGTAATCTCGAATTCGCCGCGCCAGCCGAATTCATCTGAAATTATTCTGTGCAGTGCCATCCCCACACTTACACCGCCCATAGCACCGAACTCGACATTATCGAATTTGTCGGTTGCCTTGGAAGCTGAAACCGGTGAACCGTCGGCGAAAGTGATGCCCTCTCCGCAGGCGATTGAAACGAAGCCGAATTCATCATAGCATTGTTTGACATCCTTGACGAATTTTTCTCTTTCGAAATCTCTTTCAGGCAGGCAGAGAATATGTGGAGCATCTTCGGCGTCTTTTTTGCCTACAGCCGAAGCTGCTGTCAGCCATCCGGAATCACGACCAATAGCCTGGAAAACAACAAACTGGTCCACCTTCTGCATATCTCTCGCCAGTATTCCTTCCTGCATCACCGAAAGGGCGATATATCGCGCCGAACTGGGGAAACCCGGAGTGTGGTCGGTGCCGAACAGGTCGTTATCGACTGTTTTAGGAATGCCGATACCTGTCAGCTCGTAGTTTTGTTCTTTAGCATAAAGCTCAATGCGGGCGATAGTGTCCATTGTATCGTTGCCACCGATAAGAAAAACATAACGAATGTTTTTCTTTTTGAGCATATCGAGAATTACCGGCAGGTCCGTATCCTGCAGCTTATGTCGGCAGCTGCCCAGAGCGCTTGAGGGCGTGCACTTGAGTCCTTCGATTGTTGCTGCGGATTCTTTCCCAAGGTCGATTACATTATCAGCCATAAAGCCTTCGATACCGAACCGCATACCCAATACGTTTTCAATTGCCTCACAGTCTTTTGCCGCATTAATCACCCCTGCCAGCGAGGAATTAATCACAGAAGTCGGCCCGCCCGACTGACCAATAATTGCATTACCTTTCAACATTTCCAAATAAACCTCCAATTAAATCTTTTTTTAACAGCATTTTTGGCTAATTGTATCAGTCTGGAAACAAGCTGTCCAGTTTCTTTGCCTTACTGTTTTTAAAGAAGTGTGGCTCTTTAATTTTGACGGTCCAGCCGAATGGTTTTTCCTGTTGCTGCAGAACGTCTTGCCGCTTCGAGGATTTCCATCACCACCATATTGTTTTCGAGGCAGGACAAACCTTCCGCCTTAATCTGCCCCCGCACCACTGCACCCAGATAGGATAATGGGTTATCCTGTGGTGGTTTTAGCGGTTCGGCGGAAATCCGTTTCTCAGTTCTGTCGTCGACCCGCAGACGCACAGACTGGTGCTGAACTGTGTGAACATAACCGGTTCGGCCGTAAATCTCCATATCTTTCCGGTCGAATGGCCAGTTCCAGGAGGCCTGCACAATTCCCTGCGCTTTTGGATAAGCCAGCAAAATGGTCGCTTCGTCTTCGACCTTGCGATAAACGTCAGGTTTGATTTGCTGCGTAACAGCTGTTACAGAAATGGGCTTTTGACCTTCCATCAACCACGTAATCAGGTTTGCACCGTAGCAGCCGAAGTCTGTCAAAGCTCCTCCGCCGTTAAGCACCGGGTCGGTAAGCCATTCGAGAAACTCTTTTGAGCAGCCTATTTCCTTTGGCCCGCAGTGTCCGGCGTGGACAACAATCTTGCGGATATCGTCGATGGCTTTCTTCTTATGGACCAGCGAGTAAGCCTCCTGATTGCTCCTATACCATGTAGTCTGATAGTTGACAAGCACATCGATGTTGCCTTCTCTGGCGGCCTTTTCTATGGCACGGGCATGCTCCATATTAACTGCCAGCGGTTTTTCCATCATCACGTCAATGCTACGTTTGGCACAAGCCTCCACTACCCGCCGATGCTCGAAGGTACTGGTGAATACAACAACCGCCTGCGGCTTTGCCTTATCCAGCATCTCTTCGAGGTTAGAGTAAAACAGCGAAGAATCAAGTTTGTGGTGTGCAGCACAGTACTTAGACAACTCCCGGTTCGGCTCGAAGACGCCCACTATTCGCATATCGTTACGGTCGCACAGGCGGTATAGAAAATCCGAAGCGTGTCCGTGTACCAGACCAACCACACCAATCCGCAGGACCGATACCGCAGTATCTTTTTGCTCTGGCGCTTTGTCTTTAATATTACTGGTTGTTTCTCCAACTGATATCGTTAATAAAATCAAACAAATTCCCAACACAAATAATTTTGATTTCATAACTATCCCTTCGATTACTTTTTATCTTTTCACGGAGCGTCTCTATTTTTCTGCCGCGTTGTCAAGTTCCATAATAGCCTGTGCGCAGGCCTTTCTGAATTCGTCATTGTCAAGCCAGCCTGGTTTTCTCCTTTCATTGATTTTTATACCGCTTTCAATTTTACTTAGGACCGCTTTTGCTTTTTCGACTATGCCGGAATCAATGCCTGTTTTATTTTTCACCTTTTCGATTCTGTTGTATAGGCTCTGACAGTAGTAAAAATCGTCGGCCCCTTCTGCACATCGTATAAATGCAAGCGTTGGAATTGGCCCGTCCTGTCCGTAGTAAAGCACGCCGGTATCTGGCTCGCGGCCGTCAAGGTCAAAAAACTGAAAACCATGCTGGATATGAAGATGCCACTGCTGGCGACCCTTTACTCCTTTTCTGAATTCGCTCCACTGATACGCTCCGAATGAATATCGTGACTGGCCCTGATTATAAATATAGACCTCTTTTCCCATATTTCTCGCCTGTTCCATAACGGACTCGTCGTGATTATTAAGAGAACTGGCGTCAAGCGCTTCGAATATCCATTGGTGATAATTGTCAGGGTCTCTGCCGTTCCTGTAAGAAACCGAATAAGCCCCCCCTGTTTTTGCCCACGACGAAGCCTCCTCGATGGCATTTATCTGCGCAACCTGTCTTTTTGCATGTTCGACGTTTCGTGTCTCGTCAATAAGGTTGTAAACGCTGGCGAGCCAGTTTTGTTCTTTTGAATGTTTCTCGACCGCATCAAATACATTGCGTAGAAGCTCAACATATGAAAGTCCGGTTTCACGTTCGTATTTACCAAAAAACCTCTCATCCTTCGTATAGCCGATATGAGTGACTCCGAGTCCCCCATATCCCCATCCTTCCAGTGTATATCCGGCCCGCTTTAACATATTCATATATTTGTCGGCTCCGGCCAAATCCAGTTGGGGTGTACCGTCTTTTGTGAAGCCTTTCAATTCTATGCGGGAGCCGCCGCTGAATGAGTTGAAACCGAAATCTCTCAGCATCTTAGCAACCTTGATATCCGGAATAGTGCCGAAGAAACAGAATACGTATTCTGACTCATCAAGAGTAAACGGATATACGGTAAGAGATACGTTGAGAGTTTCGTCTATAGTGCCGTTCTTGCTTTTGAGGCGGATAGTTCCTGTATAATCCCCCGGCTCAGTATTCTCAGGAATATGGGCGATAACAAAAAACTCACGGGTAATACCATCCGCCAGCTCGACGGTATCGAATTTTTTAAGAATCTGCGGGATAATCCGGTAGTCGATTTGGTTAAATCCCCGCCTGGAAAGATGTCGAACCACCCGGACGTCGAAGTTTTCTTTGTCGAGGACTGCGTTTGTACTTCTAAAATTGCTGACTTCAACTTTTGCCACGCCCAGATTTTTGAGCGGCCGCACCGCAAAAGTCACCGGCTCATATTCGCCAAGAGAGGCATATATCGTTTTCGTGCGTTTTATCTGCTCCGACTCAGGTATGGTTGTCTGGTAGGTGTCCTGTTCGTAATCGGTTAAAAAGAAGATATACCCTTTGTCCTTTTCTTTTTGTGAAAAGGCTTCCAGCGTCCCACCTGCCGGCAAGTCCTGTTCGACTGCAGCTACAGTAAATTCTTCCCGCTGTTGTCTTACGATTTCATTGCAGAACTCTGCACCCTCTTTCTTTTTAGCGGCAGGGTATATAATCACGCAGGCCACATTTGACGACCGAAATTCGTCGGCATGCCATTTCAAATTAAGCTGTCCGTCATTCACTTTAACCCTGAAGCTCTTGGGCTCGAATATCTTCTCCATATAGAGTTCCCAGAAATCCTGTCCCATCAACGGTTCCACGTCCTCAAAGAGATAATTTGGTTTCCAGTAATTGCCATGCCTTCCGAGATTTTCCGACCATTTTACTTCCCCTTCCGCCTCTATATGTCGTTTGGTATGCCTGATGGCTTGCCCGCCCCAGTAGCCGCAGTCGCTGAACACCGTAAAAACATTATAGATGCCGTTTGGAAGGTCTATGACAAATTCATAATCTGTCCAGGAACTTGACATCGAAACCCAATCCCTGTAAAGCACGCTCGGAAACCCGTCGTCAATGGCGTCTCTTGAAGAGCCCAGCGTTTTTTTCAGCCCGTACCCCTTGTTCTTTGAATACTCCGTGTTCCACGTAACTGCAGTAAAACCGAGTTGTAAATTCTGCTGCTCCGGACCGAAATCAAAGGCTTTGATAAATTCCGGCAGCTTTTTATTTATCAGTCGGATATTGTCTAAATAAATCGCCTTTTCTCCCTTATCACCGCTTATTCCTATCCCGATGTCAAATCGGACTATTTCCGCGGGATTGATAACATTCTTGAGATTATTGAATCTGCTTCCAAGTTCTCCTCTGTAAAGCCCTGTTATGCCCAGAGTAAATGTGTACCTGCCCGGTGGGAGCATATGGTTGCCGTTGTATCTGTCCCAGTATTGCGTCCCTGCCTTAATCCAGTCTTTATCGCCGAGTAGAATATGTAGCGGCTGGCTCCTGCCCGTCGTATTATTGAAATCTATCGCAATTGCATCATAACCTGACCAGTCGCCTGCAATCCCGCTCATCTCTGACAAAGATATGTATGTATGAGGATAAACCTTAACCGAGGCGCTGCCCAGAAGAGGCGACTCCTGTGAAACTTCCAGGCTTTTTCCCTCAGCTTTATTCCAATGCCTTATATCATCGCTCTTTTCTACATTTGCAAGCAGCTTTTCCTCTCCCTGCGCCGGAAAAATATTAAAGCTGCAAAGAAAAACAATGATAAATAAAGATATGAGCCTTTTCATAATAATACCTGCCTCCCTTAAAAATACTTACCTTTAGAACGATAACAGACAGTGCCAGATATACATATAGGCCAGCGCCTCGTTGTCTTCCCAGATTTTGCGGACGAGTTCTTTGTCCCCTGAAATCTCGCCCAGTTCCTTTAGCTTTTCTTCCCACCGAATACAAATACCCGGCTGGGATTTTGCCTCTTCCTGTTTGCTCATTCGTTTAACTCCATCAATACACTCCGTATTCACGGGTGAACTCGGTCATAGCCCTGATGTTTTCAATGCTGGCGTCGTTCTGGATAATAGCGCTTGCATCCATAATATATCCGCCGTCGCCGGCCACGCCGTCAATCACTTTTTTACAGCGCTGCCGCACCTCATCGGCCGTGCCGTAGCTAAGCAGGGCATTGTCGATGCCACCGCTGATGCAGAACTTCCGCCCAATCGCTTTGTGGACTTCAAAAATATCAGCCTTATCAACGTGGTAAACAATACTTTTCTCGGGCAGCTCGGCAAAGGATTTTAAATGGGCGTTCCAGTCGCCCTCGGCATAGAACAGTACCTGATGTCCGCGGGCCCATATTTCTTCTATAATAGGCTTGAGTGTCGGCCAGTAAAATTTGTCGAAATGCTCGTGCGAGATGAACGGCACACATCCGCGATGCATCCAGAATCCTATGGGAACGTTTTTGTCCGGGTCTGCACCAGATAGCGCAATATGAAGAAGGTGCGGCATCAGAGCCTGGCAGGCCGCCATGACTTTCTCCGGTCGCTCAAGTAAATCCGTAACGAGCCCAAGATAGCCGCGCAGCTTGTCGGCCAGAATATCAAACGGCGCCTTTAGAATACCAGCGATAGCTGAGACCGTACCCGATTCCGAACGCAGCAAGGCGTTCTGTTGGCCGAATGAATTAAAGTAGCTCAGCATTGCCATACCGCCCTTCAGAAATGAAAGATTGTTGCGGTATGATGTTGGTTGTCCGATTTCACTTACATCTGTGGATACCCGCGGCAGCCATACGTTGAACAAAAACCCGGTCGGGTCCTCGATAAGCTGGTCGTATTCCCCCGGCTTCATAAACGCCGCCTCTTCAGGCGGCTCGAGATACTGAAAGCCGGTGTCGGCCGGAACATCGATACCCGGTACGCCGTAGTATTTCAGCCCGATGGCCTGCGTCAGCCCCGTCCAGACGTAAACCATATTGCCGACCACAGCGTCCCAGTCAAAATCGGCGGCACACTTGCGGACGGCGGCAAATGCTTTATTGTAATCGTGCGTTACTTCCTGGCAGGTATATCCTGCATATTTAGCGGTGAATTCGGCGACAAACGGACGAATGGGAATCTTGTCCGGCTTTTCGTTGCGCATCGCCGCGGTATAGCGGGCGAGACGTTCGGTATACAGTTTTTCGGTATCTTTAACCATCTGTGGCAGTTGTTATACCACATTTGGTTTTACTATTCAACTCCCGCCAGCCAGTTATCGGTCAGGCCCTTCAAATCATCGAGGTTGACGTCATCCAGATGGTTGAAGTCCGCCCCGCCGCACCAGTCATTTAACTCTTCACAGCCGGTGTCCCCCCAGTGCAGCGCAAACTCCGCAAAGTCATCGAAGTCCACGTCGCCGTCCGGCTCGCTATCCCCGGTAAGCGCCGTTGTATATGTGACGATAAGTTTAGGCCTTCTCGTATTATCCGCAACTTCCGAAGAGGCAAAATACCTGCAACTGTCTCTGGTCGCCACGGCATCCGAGTTTACCATCATACCGAAATTGCTGGAGGGATTTGTCACCCATTCCTGCACCATAGCGGCCACGCTCCAGGATTTGTATTCATTATTGGTAAGATTGACTGCCTGTGTATCTTCAGCGGCAGCAATATCACTTTGTCCGCCGTCGGCGCCGCCGGTCCAGCTATTGACGCCATCGTATGTCTCCCAGCTTAGAGTCGCAATATCAGGATTCACGTTTATAATCTTGTGTACCGGTAAATCGTAAAGCAAATCTTCGCCGGAACCTGTCTGGTACAGATAAAGCGTCGCTTCGGTAACCGTCGCATCAGGTGGTATGGTTGACAGGTCCCATTTGATAATAATATTATTTGCTATAACATTGTCGGGCCAGGTATAAGTATTTAACTGAACATCGCTTGAGAAATTTGTGGAAAAGCCGGCCCTCGACCAGGTATCGGCCACGCTTCCGGGATAGTTACTGTCGACTGCGTCACCGAATTCCTTTGTTACTATGAAACCACCAAGCGGTTTATAAACTGCGGTAATTGTAGTTGGCTGTGGCGGCATTGTAATAGTTGTTGAAGCGAGATTGACATCAGCAATACCGGCTGTATCACCGGCCCATTGGTAAAATTCCTCTCCCGGCGGTGCAGCATCGGCAGCGATGGGGACCACCTGGCCTGCTTCGTATAAGCCGGCGCCGCTGCCGCTGTTTACCGTCAGCAGGTAGGTTTGTGTCCCTGTGTAAGTTGCGGTAATTGTAACATCCTGTGCAGGCATCGTTATTGTGGTATTTGCTGAATATACGTCGGCGATGCCGGTCGTGTTGCCTGTCCATTCAGCAAATGTCAGGCCGCTGATAACGTCGGCGCTGATGGGGACCACCTCGTCTTCTTCATAGGAGCCGTCGCCGCTGCCGCTGTTTACTGTCAGGGAATAACTACCAACACGGTAATTGGCAACCGTCAGGTCATCAACCCAGAAAGTCTGGTCAACGGGTGAGCCAGTAGTACCGGGCTGTATATACGGTGCCATCAAAAACTGATTGTATTTCATAGTCGAATGTTCGCCGGTCCGCAGCATTACATCCTCATGGTCGATTATCAGTTCACCGTCGTACCAGTATTTTACATGGCCGTCCGCTATTCCGTTGCCGTCGACAATGCTGTTCATCTGGAAATACGCCTCGATAAAATGCCAGTCATTCTTGTAATAAGGCCCCGGGCTGTCCTGAAAATAGACACTCCCCGCCCGCCATCCTTTGCCGTTCCAGTACACTGAATCTCTAGGATAGCACGTGCCGTCTCCGTAACCGTCACTGTCACCGTTACAGCCCGCTATTGCCCTTTCTTCCGTAATATCCGTTAGGTCAACAAACACATTGGATAAGTCTATGTTTTTGCCGTCCTGCAAAGCCAGCAAAGGTTCGCCTTCGTTCGTTTCTATATACAAGGTTGAGTGGGTATATGCAGGGCCTACCCAGGCGCTTTCGAGGTTATTTATGAAGTGAAACTGGTGGGGATGCCAATCCTTGTTTGAGCCGGTCCAGTTGGTACTGTGTTTGATGTAAAAACTAAGGTAAACACTCTCGGAGTCGGGGAAGAGCATTCTTATCCCGCCGCCGGTAGTCGGCGTGGCAGATCCCTGTAGAAAATGATACTCGGCCGAACTTGTACTTCCGGGAATGTGCTCGGTCGTTGAGCGTAGTATAGTTCCGTCGTACCATCCTCTTGCGGCAAAGTTGTCGTCTTCGAAAAGTTCCGTAAAGAATATTTCGTCGGCGCCTTCACTGCTGCCGGCTATACCTGAAAATAAGATAAGCGCTGTTAAACACAATAATTTTTTAGACATAGATCTCCTCCTTTGGGCCTTTACACATCATTTAGCGGCTAGCCGGCGCCCTGAACAAAATCATTGCTGATAAAGCCATATCTCGTCGAAGTACACCGGGCCGCTTCCGACAGGGCGTGGATTGACACAGTCACCGACGCCGACTTCGAGAGTTTTAACCTCGGTCATATCGAAGGACGGATTATCGTCAAGGAAGTACTGAAGGTCGATATTCCACTGCTGCCACTGCTGAAGTTCCAGGTCGCTGATGTCCCAGGCATCGCTGTATTTGACCACAGCCTGTGCGTCGCTGTCGTCTGTTAATCTCACATACATCTCATCAATACTTGTTGTGCCTCTAAACCGGAGAGAGAAACTTTTCGCCGTACCGCCGAGCGTATAATCCTGAGGCGCTTCCGTTCGGCTGACCCCGCAGTAATAGGGTTCTGCTAAATTATATGCGTCAATCATTAGCGATTTAAAACCTTTGTAAACAGTCACCTCCTCAAGATAATAATAATTTGTGGTGAACCCGGTCGGCTCCCATGTGTCCCTGAAAGGATTATGACCCGTGAGAGTGCCCGTATAAAATTCGAAGCTATCCACAAGGTAATCAGGCTCTTCTATCAGCCAGTTCTCCGCGATAACTCCAAGGTCGGACTCGTCAATTACCCCGTCAACAGGCTTGGAAATCTCGTAGTCAAGACTCCATTGGCCCTCGCCGAGTTCGCTGTGCCAGGCCGGCGCAAATTCGGCATAGTCTTTAAGGTCCACATCCCCGTCGTTATTGATATCTCCCGGAATCGGCCTTGAGTCGGCTACCGTCAGGTTGTCAACCCAGAACGTCTGGTCAACTGGTGATCCGGGTCCTATATACGGTGCAATTATAAACTGGTTATATCTCATAGTCGGATGCTCCCCAGTCCGCAGCATAACATTTTCGTGGTCGATTATCAGTTCGCCGTCGTACCAGTATTTTACATGGCCGTCCGCTACCCCGTTGCCGTCGATAATGCTATTCATCTGAAAATACGCCTCGATGAAATGCCAGTCGTTCTTGTAATAAGGGCCGGGACTATCCTGGAAGTAGATACTGCCCGCCCGCCATTGTTTGCCGTTGACATAAGGGTAGTCGTTGTAACATTCACCGTCCCCGTGACCGTCGCTGTCACCGTTGCAGCCGGCAATCGCCCTTTCTTCGGTAATATATGTCAGGTCCACATCTTTGTTGTCTGGGTCGATATTTTGGCCGTCCTGCAGGGCAAGCAGAGGCTCGCCCTCGTTTGTCTCTATATACAAAGTTGAGTAGCTGTATGCAGGACCTACCCAGGCACTGTCCATATTTGTAACGAAGTGGAATTGATGGGGATGCCAGTCCTCGTTTGACCCCGTCCAGTTGGCGCTGTGCTTGATATAAAGACTAAGATACACACTATCGCTTAGTGTAATGAGCTTTCTTCTTGCGCCGCCGTTAGTTGATGAGATTTCGCCCTCAAGAAAATGGAACTCAGCCGAACTTACACTTCCGGGTATGTGTTCAGTGGTTGATAACACAAAACTCTTATTACCGTCATACCATCCTCTTGCGGCGAAGCTGCTATCGTCAAAAAGCTCCTCAAAGAAAATTACAGCGCCTTCGGTTCTGCTGATTACCCCTGAAAATAAAACCAGAACTGCTAAAAATAGAAATTTCTTACACATCGGACTCCTCCTTTGGGATTTCCTGTTGCTTATACTTAAATAATTCTGTCGAACCATTAAAACTGTATTATACTTAAATTCTTAGCGAAAAACAAGCGCTTTTCCTCTTTATGAGCGTTTCGGCAGTCAATCAGAAAAAAAAATGGCTGGAACAACCAAAAACCGGTTTTCGAGCCTTTTTTCTGAAGCTGCCTTCCCTGTTCTGTGCTCAAAATAGTTAGTGAAATCGGCTTTGATTGGGTTTGATTGGGTTTGTTTTGGCCGCCGGCAAAGGGGCGTTTTTTGTACATAATACTTTGTCATAAAGGGACTTATATTCGGTTGAGCCAACAAAAAATTGGGTTTGTTTTGCATAAAAAGTAGTTCGTAGTTCATGGTTCTTCCCTGGGACTCCTTACGGAGTGGAAAGTGGTTTATGATGTGTGGTTTGTGGGCCATTATAAGTCCTACGAATACCTATGGTACAGGTTTATATTTTTTTCAGGGGGGTGAGAAAACCCGCTCCCCATAATTAGAGGAACTTGCGCATTTCGGTCGAAAAATCGTCTAATTTGAAGGAAGTTAAAATTTGTAAGTGCTTATTTAGAAAGAATTAAAAAAATTTTCAATAAGTTCTCTTTTTTCTTGTGCATACTTGCGCAAATGATGCGAAGTTGGGAGTTGGTAGTTCGTAGTTCGTAGTTCGTAGATGGCGGTGCGTAGCTGGTGGTGACGGAGGCATACTGGGGCAGGCTACCTATGGCATGAATTGACCTTGAACGAAAAT
>CAZIKS010000057.1:0-18505 GCA_964539795.1 uncultured Pirellulales bacterium | reverse complement strand
CCTTTGAACCGGACTCTATAACATCAGGATAAAGCGTTCCCTGAGCGAGGAATTTGGCGTTGGCAATCTTCGATGCGGCCGACTTAAAGGCCTCGACAAACTCGTTGCCGATGACCATTCGTTTTTGCTGCGGGTCTGTTACGCCCTTCAGGGCTTTTAGAAACTGCTTCGACCAATCGACAACGCGCAAATCTATATGGAAATGGTCACGAAACGTTGAAACAACATTCTGTCGTTCGTTTTTTCGCAGAAGGCCATTGTCAACGAAGATACAGACAAGCTGATCACCTATTGCTTTATGCAGCAAAGAAGCCACAACCGCCGAATCCACACCATCGCTTAAGCCGCATATAACCGAAGCATCGCCGACTTTGCTGCGAACAAGTTCAACCGTTTCGTTAACAAAGTCACTCATTTTCCAATCGCCGCTGCAACTGCAGATATCGTACAGGAAATTTTTCAAAATCAACGAGCCCTTCGGGGTGTGTGAAACTTCAGGATGGAACTGAACGCCGAAGAATTTCTGCTGCTTATGTCTTACGGCGGCATAGGGGCACGTTTTAGTGGTGGCCAGCTTGACGAAATTTCGGCTTAATTGTCCGACCTGGTCTCCGTGACTGGCCCAGGCTGTGATTGAATCCGGCAGGTTTGCAAGAAGGTCGCTTTTATCGATTACCGATAGAATTGTTCGGCCATACTCGTGTTTGGCTGCGGTAACAATCTCAGCTCCTAAAATCTGACAGCCAAGCTGCATTCCGTAGCAAATACCCAAAACCGGCACACCCAGCTCAAAGATTTTCTCATCACACCGCGGGGCATTTTTGTCGTAAACGCTTGCAGGCCCGCCCGAAAGAATCAGACCACTTACGTTCAACTTTTGCAGTTGTTTCGCAGTTGTATCGGCCCGACAAATTACCGAATATACATTGTACTCACGAATGCGCCTGGCAATCAGTTGTACATATTGACTGCCGAAATCTAAAATAGCTATCGTCTCACGCGACATAAAGAACCTCGGAAATACAGGTTATGACAACCTGTTTTTTCTATTGGCAACTGCTTAGTATTCAGGGGGTTCTGTGCTCGAATAGTTTGGCGCCTCCTTGGTTATCTGTATATCGTGCGGATGCGACTCGCTGGCGGAGGCGGAGCTTATGCGAACGAATTTAGCGTTTTTTCTAAGCTCTTCGATGTTTTTCGCGCCGCAATAGCCCATACCAGCCCGCAGTCCGCCAACGAGCTGATAAACAAAATCGCTGAGCGTTCCGCGGTAAGGTACCCTCCCTTCCACACCTTCGGGGACAAGCTTGCTTCTCCCGTCCGAACTTTTCTGGCCGTACCTGTCTGCCGAACCTTTAACCATCGCCCCTAATGAGCCCATCCCTCTGTATTCCTTAAACTGTCTACCCTTATAGATAACCAGCTGGCCGGGACTTTCTTTAAGGCCGGCAAAAAGCGACCCGAGCATCACGCTCGAAGCACCGGCGGCAATAGCCTTTGTTATGTCGCCGGATTGCCTTATCCCGCCGTCGGCGATAACAGGGATGTTATGTTTATCGGCTGCCGCGGCGACGTCTATTATCGCAGTTACCTGCGGTACTCCTACGCCTGAAATCACCCTCGTTGTACAGATTGCACCGGGGCCTATGCCGACCTTTACACCGTTTGCGCCGGCCTTTATCAGGTCTTCGGCGGCCTTGGCCGTTGCAATATTGCCGGCGATTACGTCGATATTATGTTTGGATTTAATGGCCTTTACCGTATCGATAACATTTTGTGAATGGCCGTGAGCGGTATCAACCACGATGACATCGACCTCAGCTTCTATCAAAGCGGCGATTCGCTCATAATCGCCGACGCCTACGGCCGCTCCGACACGCAATCTGCCTCGCTGGTCCTTAGCTGCTATTGGGTACTGCAGAACTCTGTCGATGTCCCTCATCGTAATAAGGCCGGCCAGTTCACCATTGCCGTTGACCAGAAGCAGTTTCTCAACCTTGTGTTTTTGCAGGGTTTCCTTTGCCTCTTCGAGTTTCGTGCCAGCCGGGCCTGTAATAAGATTGTCCTTTGTCATTACCGAGCTTATTTCAACGTCATAATCTTTGAGAAATTTCAGGTCCCTGCGGGTCAGGATACCGACCAGCTTTTTGCCCTCGACAATGGGTATGCCGGAGACATTCTGTTCATTCATCAACTCCTGTGCCCTTCTTACAGGCTCAGCCGGCGTCAATGTTACCGGGTCGAGAATCACGCCATGCTCGGAGCGTTTGACTTTTGAAACTTCCCTTTTCTGGTCGGCTACCGACAGGTTTTTGTGGATTACCCCGATTCCCCCTTCCTGTGCCAGCGCTATGGCTAAAGCAGCCTCGGTCACGGTATCCATAGCTGCTGAGACAATCGGGATATTTATGCTGATATTGTTGGTAAGCTGCGTACCGGTCTGTGCCTGGCTCGGGACGAGATTGCTCTCGGCCGGTATCAGAAGCACGTCATCGAAGGTTATGCCTTCAGCAACTATTTTGCTCTTGTCCATTTTTCTCTCCACCAAATTAGCCTGACTGACATTATCTTAAACGAAACAGTATAATATCCGAGTAAAGGGGCGTCAAACCTAATTTTCATCCTGCTAAACAGGCGTTTTTTATGGCTCTGATGCGCCTAAAAGAGCTATAATCAAAAAAACAGCAACAGCGGCGTTTTTCTGCGCCCATTTTGAGCGTGAATTCTGGTCTATAATAATGAAAGCTGGTCAGCGAAATAACATTGAAAAAGTAAAGACAGGAGAATTAGTGCCGGAAAAGCCGGATTCAGTATTAGTCGAAGCTGCTATCGGCGGCGATGCGGATAGCTTCACCGAATTGTGCAGGCGCTATTATCCGGCTATGGTCGCAATCGCCCATTCGGTACTCGGCAACAGGGACAGGGCTGAAGATGCGGCCCAGCAGGGGTTTGCGAATGCGGTCGGCAAATTACCGCAGTTGAAGAACAAGAGCAAATTTGGCGGCTGGCTCGCCGCTATCTGCAGAAACGCTGCGCTGGATATGACCCGGAGCACAGAGAAGTTCGGCAGCTATGATGGACTTTCAACGACAGCGGCTGATTCACACCAGGATGGTCCGGCTGATGCTGTCAGGTATGCAATCAGGCAGCTTTCGGATTCAGCCAGAGAAGTGATTTACCTGCGGTATTACGAAGGTATGAGTTATGAACGGATTTGCGAGGTGCTGGGGCTGAGCGAGCAGGCGGTAAATGGAAGGCTGCGAAGGGCAAAGAAAAAAATCGCTGAGTATTTAAAACGTAAGGGTTTTGTCGAGGTGCGATTATGAAAGAGCAAAAAGACGAAAAATGGCTGGACGAATTAATTGCCGAGGCTATTGATGTGTCAAGACCGCAGTTCGAAGCCGAGCGATGGAAAGAAAAACACCCCAAAGAATTCAAAATGCTCGTCTCGCGAGCCGGGCAGAGTTCCCGACCTTCGACCAGCCAGCCGAATATATGGCGGATGATTTGGAGAAGCCGAATCACCAGAGTTGCCGCGGCGGCGGTGATAATTGTGGCGATAGGCTTTTTTGTCGTTCATCAGAGCCCGGATGAGCAGATTGATAAACGCGGTGTCCCCCAGATCGCCAGGTCTCCAGTCGAAATGCTAACACCACTTTCACTTAACATCGCATATCGCAAAGGGGGCATGAAGGCGATAGAAAAGCAGTTTGATAAGGCGGAAAAAAAAGTAAAGCCTATGCTAAGAGAGCGTATAACAATTGGTCAATTAATATGTGAACTGGAAGGATGTGAGAAAATTTAGAAAGGGAAATACTATGAATATTTTTAAAAACAACAAATTGGTGTTGGCGGAGATTGTGCTTTTTCTTAGTACAACTTGCGTTTACTCCTATCCCCCTGATAATGCCGCGGTATTGTACTACAAAGCCGCATCACTTTATGAGGTAGATGACGAAATGGCAGATATGTTATCCGATTTACAAAAGGGCGAGATCGTACTTAATGACAGAATAAGGGAATTCGTAAAGAAGAATCGCCTTATAATAAATACTGTGCTTGATGCTACTGAGGTAAAAAACTGCGATTGGGGAATAGATTTTTCCCAGGGTTTGGATATGTTGTTGCCATATCTGGGCGGCTTTAGGAATTTAGCATACCTGGTTATAGCTGACGCAGAGACTTTAGCAGCAGAGGGAGATTATGAAGCTGCGATAAGTCGTTGTATGAGCCTATATAAAATGGCAAGACATTTAAACGATCGTGTCTATATAAACTATCTGGTTGGCATCGCAGTCAATGGTATAACAAATAGATGCGTTAATCGAATAATGTCAGATATGCCGCAGGAGATGCAAAATCTTACCCGGTTAAAAAATCAGTTAATCGAGATTGACAGCATACCTTTGTCATTCAAGCCAGCCCTTTGGGGTGAACGAGAAGCGATGTTAATGTTTATGTCGCTGGAACACATACCTGGTGTAGTACGACTGTGTGAGTTGGATGAACCCACAAAAGAAAAACTTCTTTCTGCTGATGAGGCGTTTTTAGAACGTAACAGAGCTTACTATGAGAATTATGTCACTAACATTATTGCTGCTTTTGACATGCCCTATGTGGAAGGGTATGCAATAATGAAAGATTCAGCGGAAAAAATGTTGAAAGACGTTAAGGAAAATCCTGATCTAATTTTAACCGAGATTCTTGCACCAGCAACGGACAGGATATTCTCACTTTCAACCCGCTTCGAAACACATAACAACGCGATTAAGACTGCAATTGAGATCTATATGATAAAAGCAAAAACGGGTAAACTGCCTGATGCCTTGCCTGCCGGGCTGCCGGGAGATTTATTCAGCGGCAAAGCATTTCAATACGAGAAAACCGCTGAGGGCTTTATCCTACGCTGCCAGGGCAAAGATTTATCCAAAGACAAAATCTATGAGTATGAATTCAAAGTGAAAAAATAATCTCAAAATATTATCAGTAAGAACAGGCCGGGCTGCATTTGCCCGGCTTTTTTTATGTGTCTTTGCAGGCAGGAATAACAGAATGTTGGAAAATTGTCGTATAATTGTTCATAATTGGGTTGCGCAGAGCAGTATTTTGCGGTCTATTATAATGAAGAGTTAACTGTGGAGTTAAGCTGCTGGAAAATCGTTTAGATAAACTTTTAGAACTGCTTGAAAGCCAGGGGCCGAGTCTGTTCACACTGTTGACTCGGCTGACGCTGAGCGAAGATATTGCTGAGGACCTGATGCAGGAATTATTTATAAAACTTAGTAAATCAAGGGCGCTGGATAAAGCCGTGAACCCGGCTGCTTATGTCCGCAGAACTGCGATTAACCTGGCGTTTGACCGGCGGGGGAAGCTCAAGCTAAAGGCTTCGTCACTGGATGGGATTTGTGAGCCGGCCGGCGGCGGCAATTCGCCGCCCGCCGAACTGATTCGGCGCGAAGAGATTGCCGCAATACTTGACGCAGCCGGCCGATTGCAGGGTGCATCACGACAGGCTTTTGTGATGCGATATATCCAGCAGGAGCCTTACGATTATATCGCTGAACAGTTGGACAAAACACCTCATCAAGTTCGTGCTTTATGCAGCAAAGCTCTGATGCGTATTCAGGATTTAGTTGGAACCGATAAATCGCCGGTTTTTGAAAAGGAGGTGCACGATGTCGAAGATTAATGAAAACGAAATTTTCCGCCGCCTTGAGCGCCTCTCAAAGATTGAACCGACTCCGACTGCAACCGGTCGCGCCGTACAAAGAGTTCGTGATGCGCTAATCAAAGAACAGCAAAGCCCAAAGGTGCGGATATGGCGGATGATTTGGAAAAGCCCAATCACCAGACTCGCCGCTGCGGCGGTGATAATCGTGGCGATAGGCTTTTTTGCTGTTCATCAGGGCCCGGATGAACAGAGTGAAACTGCCGGCATTTTGGAAGCTTCAAAATCTCCGGCTGAAATGCTCACATTAGCATCCATCAATGCAGCTTATCGCAAAGGCGAATTGGAAGCAGTAGAAAATCGCTACGAGCGTGTTCTTGAAATGATGGAACCCTGGCCAAGTAAAATATCAATTCAGGAATTATTTGAAGAGTTGAATGGTTCATAATTTAGAAAGGACAAAGCTATGAAAGTACACAACGAAAATAAATTTATGGTTGTTTTAGTATCAGCTTTGATGTTGTTTGTATTAACGGCTGTAACACATGCGTTTCCACCCGACAATGCCGCTTTGCTTTATTACCGAATCTGTCTGCGTTATCAACCAAATTGTACTATTGGAAGAGCAATCTCAGAATTTGCAAGTGGTAAAACAGAGCTCACCGACCAGGTTAAACAATTTGTTGAAAAAAACCAATACACAGTAAACCTGACTTTGACAGCAGCAGAAATCCCGAACTGCGATTGGGGGCTGGAAACCTCCGAAGGTATGTCAGCGCCTATGCCTCCTTTGGCTTGCCTGAGAGGATTAGCAAGGTTAATCATCGCCGACGCAAAAATCCGTGCCGAACAGGGGGATTACATAACTGCATTAAACGAAGCTTTGAGCGTAAAAAAGATGGCACCACATGCCGATGATAACACAATTGTGAGTCATCTTGTTGGTTATTCCCTCGAGAATATGGCCGGACGTTGTATTCAGGATATTTTGTCTGATATGCCCGAAGACCTGGAAACGCTGTTGTGGCTTAAGAATGAGCTCGTAGATATATCAAACAAGCGTGTTTTATTTAAATCTGCTATTAGTGCAGAGGCAAAACTCGTTACACAGGATTTTCGAACTGAAAAGACTGATGAGATTCTAAAGATGATTAGCGATGGCGGTATGTCGGCCGAACGCGATCCAGAGTCCCTCCAGGAACGCGTTCGTAATGCTGATGAAACCTTTTACCAAAGAAATAAAGTTTACTATCAAGAGCTTACAGCAAAGATAATAGCTATTCTGGATATGGGTGTCGGGTATCAACAAACTTCGGCTAAGCTTAAAGAAATAGCCGAAAAGATGGTGATAGAAGCAAAGGAAAATCCTGATGCGACTTTAACTGCTATATTCATGCCAGCATACGAACGAGTTTACAGCGTTGGAGTCAATGGGAAAACCCTTTCCAATGCTACAAAAGCAGCTATTGAGATTTATATAGTAAAGGCCAGGACAGGGAGATTACCTGATAATCTACCAGAAGGCTTGCCAAAGGATTTGTTTAGTGGTGAACCTTTTGAATATGAAAAGAGCAGTGACGGTTTTATTCTTCGCTGCCAGGGTAAAGATTTAGGCAAAGACAAAGTCTATGAGTACGAGTTCAAGGTCAAAAAGTGATTTGTGTATGGCGTTGATGAAAAGGGCCGGGCTGAATTTGCCCGGCTTTTTTTATGAGTGGTGGTTAGCTGAGCATATCGAGGGCGATTTGTGCGGTCTTCTGCGAGGCGGTGTCCGTCTGTAAGGACGAAACTAATTCAATAAGCCGGCCGCTGGTCTGTGCGAGTTTGTCGCTGTCGTCCAGAAACTGCCGACATCTCTGTACAATCGGCTCGGTCGAAGTGAAATACGGCATAAACTCCGGTACTAATTCTTTATCAGCCAGAATATTGACCAAAGAGAAATACTTCATCTTTACCAGCCATCGCCCGAGCAGGTGCCATAAGATTGGACTGGATTGGTACATTATGACCATAGGGCAGCCGGCGGCGGCTACCTGCAAAGTGGCGCTGCCGCTGGCAACGAGCGACAGGTCGGCTGCGCGGGCGGTCTCGGCGACCGAATCAATCGCATATTCGCACCTAAAGCCGATAATCTGCATCGAGCGCAGGGCCTCTCTCGTCTCTTTGTTTACAGCCGCAGTGGTAATTGTGATATTGGGATAACTTCGTTTTAAGGCGACGGCGATTTGCTGCATCGGCTCCCAGAGCGAGTTTATTTCAGCCTTCCGCGAGCCGGGCATAAGGGCCAGATGGGCTTTTTTCGGGTCAAACTTTTTGTATGTTTTTTTTCGCACGGCAAAATCGGAGCTTAATTCGTCGAGCAGTGGATGGCCTACAAAAACCGCATCGAGGCCTCTTTCGACGAACCAGTCCTGTTCGAAGGGAAGTATGCAGCAGAGCTTGTCGCAGCGTTTTTTTAGTTTTCTGATTCGCCAGGGCGCCCACGCCCATAGCTGCGGGGCAACATAGAAAAGGGTTTTTGCGCCTGCTTTTTTTGCGGCCTTTGCTATGTGGAAGTTGAAGGCGGGCGAATCGCACACGACGACAAGGTCGGGTTTGTTAGTTTTTAAGTAACGGGTTATTCGCCTTATAAGTTTGTAGAAGTGGACGACCTGGGCGAACGCATTATATGCCATTGCCGCTTTTGCCGTGGTGTTATGTAGTATTTTGCAGCCGGCCTCGGCCATTTTCGCCCCGCCGACACCGACGAATTCAATATTACAATTGCTTTGTTTTAGCGCCCCTATCAACCCGGCACAGTGGGCTTCGGCGCTGGGCTCGGCGGCACTTATAAAAACTCGATATATCTTGTCATCCCTGGACATAGTTTTCCTGTTGAGTATATATAACTTAGATTCAAAAAAACAGCAACCAGATTAAATAAAAGTGCTCGCACATCCCAACAATACAAACCCGTTAGAGGTGCTGAACTGCGAAAACGATGTGTAATTAAGTAATCCGGAAATCGAAAGCTTGACCGGCTGGTGCGAATCGGGTAAAATCCTCGGCTGGGTTTTTATTTTAAGAGTGTTGTTAACAATTTTTGCTTTAGGAGAACCAATTCAATGCAGGATGAAATCTTTGCCAAAAGGCTCAAAAACTGGGAATCGGAAGGAGATTTAAGTGCTTTTAACCTCGCATGTGTAGCCGAGGCGCTGGATACGGTCAAAAACCTCAGCGACCAGAATATCGGCTGGGAGGTGGTTGAAAAACGGGTTGGAGAATACAAAAGCTGGGACCCGGACATCATAAAAGCCGACAAAGACACCGAAAACGGTTATTTCAGACGACTTGAACAGCGAGGCACACCATTTAAGTTCCTTTCTGAAGAGGTTGGGACGGTCGAAATAAACGAGGGCTCAGATGGCGAAAAATATTGTGTTGTCTGCGACCCATTCGACGGCAGCTATCTGTTTAAGCACGGAATACCGGCTTTTTGGTATAGTTCGCTTGCGCTGTTTGATATGAATATGGACCCGGTATGCGGTGCTGTTGGGGACTGTTTCCCGAGAGTAATAGCGTTCGCAAATGAACAAGGCGCCTTTATCGCAGACCTCGAGGGCGACCAGCTGGCTCATAAAGTCAGGTTGGACAAGGCGTATCGTGAGTCGATGGGTCGGCCTGATGTTACAAAAATGAAAGGCGCCAGCATAGAATCGTATGCTATGAAGCCGGCAAAATTCCTTTTTCCGCTGGTTGACGAGTATCGCGAGGTATTGGAGCCTTTCAAATTCTTCAACCCCAATGGCGGCCCTTACGGCTTCGTGGATGTCGCCGAGGGTAAAATAGACTGCTACTTCGCCCGCAGACAGCCCTTCGTTGATGTATTCTCAGGAATTTACATCACCCAACAGGCCGGTGCGGTCGTAACCGACTTTGACTGTAATGAGGTAAAATTTATCGATGACGAAGAAACCGTCTGGGACGTACTGGCAACGACCAATCAAAAGCTGCACGACGAGATGCTTTCTGTAATAGCTAAATGTAAACAAAAAATGGGTGCTTAAAACTTTTATATCCAACATTACTAAAATTCAGATTTCAGAGGAACAAAAGAATGGCAGATGAAGTAATCAAACTAAAAGATGTAAAAAAAGAAGATATGCCCGCAGATTTCAGGGCTGAAACGTATTTCGACTTTAAGGCTCATCCATTCGAACATCAAAGCCTGCTCGAAGAGAGTTCTTCGGTTTACGGGGCCATACTCGGTATCGATGAATACGCCACGAAATGGCTCGCTGATACAATCGCCAAAAAACGCTCTTCGGCTAAGTCTTTTAAAAACAAAACGCCAAAATCCGCCCACACCATCAGAAACTTCGAAGTTCTGCTTGAAGAAGGTGCGGTTTTTGAGCCTGCCCGCGTAATCGGCAGCGAAAAAGATGATGTTTGTCACACAGTTTATATCGCTGAAGGTGCCAGGATAATCGGCAGCGACATCTACCTCGATAAAGGCAGTGTCTACATAGGTTCCGGTACCACAGTCGAATCCGGCGTCGGCATCAAAGGTCCGGTTATCATCGGCAAAAAAAACGAAATCCGGCAGGGAGCTTATCTTCGCGGCGACTGCATACTTGGCGACGGCTGCACAATACGCGGCGAAATAAAAAATTGCGTCCTGATGAATAAGGCAAACTTCCCCCATCCATCTTATCTCGGAGATTCGCTCTGCGGGTATATGACACACTTCGGAAACCAGGCTACTACCGCAAATCTCGGGATTTTCGCAGGACTGGTGCCGAATGAGAAGCGCCAGCCGCTGATTCTTCGCTGCAGCGGCAGGGCTTACGACCTCGGCAAGCCGAAGATGGGAATTTGTATGGGTGATTTCAGCCAGATTGGCTGCAATAGTGTTACCGACCCGGGTACATTTCTCAAACCATACACCATAAGCTACGCTTTGGCCAGAATTTCAAAAGGCTTCTACGGCCCAAATGAGATACTAAAGAACAAACCGCTTGAGCATGGTATTATCGAGCGAAGTACTTACAGGCAGCCGGAGTAATTGAGGTCAGCAGGTTTTGTCGGCCTGGTGAAATCGAGATTATGAAAACAATTTTGCTCAAAGGCGGTTTTGTGGCGATACCGGAAGCTGTGATACGCAGTGACATTATTCTGCGCGAAGGCAGGCTTCAGCTTGTCGACGGCAAAACACAATCCGATAAGGTTGTGGACATCAGCGGTAAATATGTGGTGCCCGGATTTGTTGACATTCACTTTCATGGTTACAATCTTTTTGAATTTACTGCTGGTTTATACGACCCTGAAAGTGACAGCTTTGACAACAGCCGTTCGGCTTACAGGCAGGGTTTTGAGATGCTCAGCAGGAAGTTGGCTGAGTTTGGCGTAACCGGCTTTTATGTGGCAAGCGGAACCGACTCAATTGATACTTTGAAAATTTGTTACAGCCGGCTTGCCGAATTTCTTAACGGGCCGGAGGATATCCTTCTTGGGGCACGGCTGCTGGGTGCCTTGCTGGAAGGGCCGTTTATAAATCCCAATATGGCCGGAGCTATGAATCCTGAACTGGTGCAGGAGCCCTTGATAGAGGTTTTCGATAGCATCGACGATGGCGGCACTATAAAAATGGCCAATGTCGTGCCGGATGCAGGCCCCAAAAGCTGTGAATTGATTCGATACCTTACCGAAAAAGGGATTATCGTCGGCGTCGGCCATACAAATGCGACCTGCAGACAGATAGAACAGGCCGTCAAAGCCGGGCTTAAATACTGCATCCACTTTACCAACGGACCGACCGGCGGGTCATATAAACCCTTTGAAGGCGGCGGCGCCGTCGAAGCCGTGCTGAAGTTCGATGAACTCTATGCAGAGCAAATCTGCGACGGCTTCCACGTTAACCCAGCCTATGTCCTGGATATAATAAAGCGCAAAGACGTAGATAAAATCCTCGGCATAACCGACTGCTCTCATGTGGCTGGTTCTGACGTAAAAGAATTCAGTATCGGAGGTGTTCGCGGGGCGGTCAGCGAAGATGGTTCCCACCTTCGTGTACCCGGTAAAGTCAATACGCTTTTCGGCAGTACCCTTACAATGAATCGGGGCTTTGCCAACCTGCTGAACTGGCTCACGACGGATATGCAGGGTATCTGGAACCGCCTTCATGAAGCCCTTCGGTTCGAAGAAGCTCTGATGGCGGCAGTCAGGATATTTTCCACCAACCCGTGTGTGCTGACCGGCAGAGCGAAGCAGGGCTACGGCTCGATTGTCGATGGGGCGAGGGCTGATTTGTGCGTGCTTGATATTGCCGGCTCGGCTGGTGATTATAAAGTCGGCGTGGAATCGACAATAGTTGATGGCAATATGGTTTACCAGGCAGCAAAAAGTTAACGGATAATAATTTATGGCCCGTCAAATCAGAAGTCTTCGACCAGTCAGCGAATGGATAGAGCTAATAAAAGATACGGGCGGTGAGTTTTACAGCAGGTTGGGCGAAATCTATGGTGAAGATGATGAATTGAAGACCCGGGCCGCTCGGATGTGTTTGCAGGCACTCGAAACTTTTGCAGCCGGATTCGGCCGAGACCGCGGTGTTATCATAGCTCGTTCGACCGGGCGAATTAATCTCATGGGCACCCACATCGACCATCGTGGAGGTTCTGTCAATCCTATCGCCGTCAAACAGATGTGGCTTGTTGTAGAGCCGAGAGACGACGACCTTGTGCTGATAAAAAACGCCGAGCGAGACCGATTTGCCGACGAGCAGTTTCGAATCAGTGACTGTCTGCCGAAAGGGAAAAAAATCAGCAACTGGGACAAATGGTGTCATGATGAACTTGAAAAACGCAGGGACAATAAATCAGTTACCTGGTCGAATTATATCCGTGCCGCCGTGCTGTACTTTCAACATCTTAACACCGGACAGGACGGCACTTTTGACCCGGCGATTAAGGGTATGAATATGGTGTTTTACGGTGATGTGCCCACAGCGGTGGGCCTAAGTTCCTCGTCAGCGCTTGTTATGGTCACGACCGAAGCTGTAGTCCGTATAAATCAGTTGCAGCTCGAAGATGAAGAACTGATTGAGCACTGCGGATATGCCGAGTGGTACGTTGGTACTCGCGGGGGATCCGGTGACCAGGCCGCAATAAAATTCGGCAACCCAAATGAAATACTGCATATAACCACCTTTCCAACGACCGTCAGGAGTATTGCCCTGCCTGAAGGATACAAAATTATTCTTGCTAATAGCTTTGTAAAAGCAAAAAAGCGGGCTGGTGCACGCAATATCTTTAACAGCAGGGTGGCAGGTTATGAATTCGGCTTGATGATGATTCGTAAAAACTTTCCGCAATATGCCGATAAACTCCGGTACTTGCGGGACCTGAATCTGGAAAATCTCGGTGTTGACCAGGCCCAAATTTATCGCATTATAAAGTCGCTGCCGGTCTCTGCTAATCGTGAGGAAATTTTGAAACTTGTTCCGGAATACGAGCAGGAACTTCGCCACATATTCAGAAGCCACGACGAACCTGAAGAAGGCTACAAAATCCGGCAGGTATGCCTGTACGGAATAACCGAGTGCATTCGTGCTAATATGGTTCCCGTCTTCCTGCAAAGGGGTGATATGAAAGCTTTCGGTAAACTGATGAACATCTCGCATGACGGTGACCGCGTGACAAAATTAGTTGACGGACGGCGACAGCCTGTCGATAATAGCTATCCTGATGCTCGGATAGATGTTCTGGTCGGTGATTTGGAATCTGGTGACGAGCAGCGCGCCGAACGTGCCGCCCTTTGGCTACAGGGCGGCGGTTATAATGTTAGCGTGCCCGAAATAGATATACTCGTCGATATTGCACGGGCCGCACAGGGTGTCGTTGGCGCAGGTCTGGTTGGCGCGGGCATCGGCGGCAGTATTGTGGCAGTTGTCGAAGAAAAATACGCTCAGGAGGTTATCGAAAGGATGGCTGAAGGCTACTATCGGCCTAAAAATCTCCCGATTGAAGTTGAAATAATAAATCCTGTTGGTGGTTTGTGTACATTAGATGTGTAACTTGTTTGTCAATTGAAATTGGAAAGGGACTATAGATGAGCGGTAAACCGCAGGTTTGTATTGTCGGCGGCGGAATGATTACACAGATACAGATTCTGCCTTCTATCTATCACCTTCAGCGTATTGGGATTGTAGGTGATATAAGTATTTGTGCGTTAGACAGCGGCCCCTTAAAAATATTAGCTAAAGACCAGATGCTCAAAAAGGCTTTTCCCGGGCAAACTTTCACAGCATATCCTTCGCTGGATACAAATCCTGATGAGAAGTTCCCCGATATGTTCAAAGAAGTAATCGCTAAAATGCCCCGGCATAGCGTTGTTGTGGTTGCTGTGCCCGACCAATTGCATTACGGTGTACTCAGGGTGGCTCTGGAAAACGACCAGCATATATGCTGTGTAAAGCCGCTTGTTTTGGAATATTCACAGGCGGTGGAAATTGAAAAAATCGCTTACGAAAAAGGACTCGCTATCGGCATAGAGTACCATAAGCGTCTCGACGACCGCGCGCTGGTGGCTCGTCGGCTCTACAGGGAAGGTAAATTCGGCGAATTCCGTATCGGCCACGCTGAAATGAACGAGCCGTATTATTACAGACATTCCAATTTCCAGAACTGGTGCACTTGTGACAATTCAGATATGTTCACCTATGTTGGATGCCACTATGTTGACCAGGTTCACTTCATTACGGGACTCCTGCCAAAAGCCGTATCTGTCTATGGAATAGAGGACAAATACCCCAACGGGCAAACCGGTTACCTCTGGACCGATGCACGTGTCATCTGGGAAAACGGAGCCTGCCTGAACGTTACAAACATTATGGGCTATCCCGACGAGGGGCCCGGCGGAAATTTCCAGGGTATCAGAATGTACTGCGCAGGCGACGATAAAAGCGGCATGCTCGTCCACGACGACCAGTATCGCGGCATTAAATACTGTTACGTCCAAAAAGGCGACGAGCCGGGTGATACTTTCTATGCCGAGCCGAGCCCCGATTATTTCAAATATGTCGATTTGGGCGGTACCGGATTGACGCCGGTTGGTTATGGATATCGCTCGATTGAGTATATAATAAAAGCTGCCTGCAGGTGTATTGCTCTGTCAGGTGGTCTTGCCGAAAGACAGAAGCTGCTTAAGCAATTAGACTCCGACGGTATAATGGCAACGCCGGCAAACAGCTCCTACAACGAACTGGTAATGGAAGCCGGCAGGCTCTCGATTCTAAATGGCGGCAGAGAAGTTGAGATAACCTACGGCAAACAAGCAGGGGTGGATTTTCGTAGATATTAATATTCTCTGCGATTGTTAGTTTTTCCATATGAAAGGAAAATAGAAAGAAAATGGCAAAAGAGTTTCCACTTACACCCGTTGAGGTAAAATCGATATCAACAAAGTTTCGCAGGCTTTCAGGGATGCTCCCGAATGAGCAGGCTATTAAAGAAATAAAAAAACTGCGCCTGGCTGAGTCACAGAGTATGCGCGGCCAGCCCCCGCTTATCTGGGACCGGGCCGAAGGTGTGAATGTTTATGATTCTTACGGCAATATGTGGCTGGATTTCTCGTCGGGCGTGCTTATAACCAATGCCGGTCATGGCCGAAAAAAAATCACTGACGCCATTATTAACCAGGCTTCCAAGCCGTTGCTTACCACCTATTGCTTCCCCAATCAGCCCAGGGTGCAGCTCGTACAAAAACTGGTTGGCCTTGCCCCCGAAGGTTTGAATAAGGCCTTCCTGCTTTCCACTGGTGCCGAAACTACAGAATGTGCCCTAAAGCTTATGCGCACACATGGAAGAAAAGTCGGCGGCGATGATAAAAGCATTATAGTTTCGTTTGAAAATGCCTTTCACGGCAGGACAGTGGGTGCTGTCCAGATGGGCGGTATGGCCGGTGGGAAAGCCTGGATTAAAAACCTCGACCCTGAAATAGTTCACGTACCTTTCCCCGACGGTTTTAGATGTGAAGATACCAGCTTTGACTTGTTTGAAAAAACCCTTGCCGGCCTTGCTGTCAGGCCCCAGAACGTTGCCGGCGTAATAAGCGAGACATATCAGGGTGTCGGACCGAACTTCATGCCGAAGCAATATGCAAAAGACCTGCGAAACTGGTGCGATAAGTATCAAGCATTGCTGTGCTTCGACGAGGTACAGGCCGGCTTTGGCCGATGCGGCACTGTGTGGGGATTCGAACTTTATGATATTGTACCCGATTTGTTCTGTCTCGGTAAAGGATTCAGCAGTTCACTTCCTATAAGTGCTGTTTTAGGCACTGAGAAAGTGATGGATTTATACGGGCCAAATGAAATGACAAGCACCCATTCCGGTAATCCGATATGCTGTGTGGCGGCTTTGGCAAGTATTGAGGTGATTGAAGAAGAAAAGTTGGTAGAAAATTCCGCCAAAGTCGGGAAGGTACTCAATGAAAGGCTGCAGGCCATACAGAAGGAGTTTGCCGATCTTATCGGTTTTGCACCGTCAAAGGGTTTGGTGGGCGGACTCTTGATGGTCAAAAAAGGCAGCAAAGAGCCAAACTACGAGATGGCCTGGGATGTGGTCAATACTTGTTTCCGCAATGGACTACTGATGTTTGCACCTGTTGGCGTAGGTGGCGGCTGTGTCAAAATCGCACCCCCGTTGTGTATTACAAAAGAGGCTGTAGAAGAAGGCTGTGATGTAATTCGTCAGGCTGTCGCAGAATTGGTTTAAATAATCCGTAAAAGCCGGCAATTCCTGGTGGCAGGTCTTCACGCTGTTGGCAATGATTCTATTTAGCTTTTGGCTTGGTCAAGTATCAGGTCTTTAACTCTCTCGCTGGGTAAATTAAGAGCGCCGAAAGCCGCCGCAGCCGCACTTCGCAACTGGGGGTCGATATCAGTTGAACTGACCAGCGAATAAATAGCGTCTATCATCCCCCCTTCAAGAAGATTAGCGTTAAGCTTGGCAGAGGCGGACAGGGAATTAAACGCATAAACCCGAACCTCCATTGAATTGGTCTCGGCAAGTGCCATCGCAGCTATCGAGCGCTGAGCATCGGGGCTTTCCAGTCGAGCCAGTACCTGGCCTGAGAGAACCTGGATTTGGGGACGTTTATCCTTCGTTCCATTTATCAGGGCGCTTTGAGCGGCGGACAAATTAATAACAGGATTTCTTGATAGCACTAACCTGAGCATAACCTGTGCCGCACGAAGAGCGTAGCTGTCGGCCGACTGGGCATTCCACAAGTCTGTCTCCTCGGTAACTCCCTCACTGGTTTCTCCAAGCGCAGAAGCCAGATGTGTTGTAACTAATTTACTTTCAGCGAAGTCTTCCTTTGGCCCGGCAGAGGCTATCGATATGGCCGCACTATACCGTACAGCCTTATTGTTGAAAGTTAAAGCCTGGATCAGCGGCTGTTCTACACCGATCCGATATAGCAGAGACTTTTCACCAGCCGTACTCGCCAATTCCTCTATGGCCTGAAGGGCAACGTATGCATTCTTGTCTCTGATAGCTCGTGCAAGTGCCTGATGAAGATATTCTGCGCCTGCGGTCGTGGCGTAAACTCCGGCATCGGCATGACCCGGACCAAAATAATTCGGCATATCGATACCTGCTGACTCAGCCTTGAAATAAGCAGCCTGCCAGAGACCCACCGCCATCCCGTATCCGGCATCGGCCCTGAGCGCCCACTCGCAGCATCTCATCGACATAAGCTCGTTAAAATAACTTTTGTCAACTCTTTCAGAAACCAGCTTCTCACCTTCAGTATCCCAGAACCATATATTCGCAAAATCCGCATCTTCTGCCGGCGCTAATGAATCGGCATGATAATAATAGTTTTCTGCAAGCCGATAGAATAATTGCGCTGCTGGCAGCTGCAATGCCCCCGGGTCAATCTGACCGATGCTGTGGCTGGCCAGACCACGAAGTTCGGCTGAGCTGTCCTTTTCGATAACGTATTTCAGATAGGCCAGCGATTGCGGATAACTAATATCGCCCATTGCCTTTATTATTTCTGCTTTCACACCTGCCTCTTTGGTCTGGAGAGCGGCCGCAAGAGGCCTTATCGTATCTCTGCCCAACTCCGAAAGTCCCCAGACAATATTCGGTAATTCCTCACGGCGGGCCTTGTCCGCTATAGCGTCGACTATATATACTATTGCATATTCTCCGGCGTTTTTGAGCCTTTCCACCGCTGCAAGCTGTGCCCGGGATGTCCCGCTCAGCCGCCTTATCTCATCTGTAATAATCTTAGGGTCCGAACGTCGGATGAATCTGCCCTCCTCGATGACATCGAGTAGTTTACCGCTAAGCTCGACCAGCTCGGCATCGGATGCGGTATCAACCACTCTCAATAAAATTTCGTACCCCTGCGGATTATCTTCACTAAGGGCAAGCAGCTCAACCGGCTCTGGCTTGCTTTCCAGAACCACCTGTGCATAACCCTTGGCAAGGTCCAGACGGCCTATCTTCGTGAAATGCAAAAAGTCGTTCCAGTTCTCCTTCAGTGTCTGTGCCAAAACCGGGCCGCTTAAAAATAGTCCTACCGATAAAATTAGCACTATAGTTTTTCTACTGTACATCGAAATTTCTCCAAAAGATTACCTGCGCCTGTCACAAAACCCGTTTTGGCGGTAAAAACCCTTAAAAAATGGCTTCAGGGCTGCTTTTAACAAAATATCGGCCCGCAAATGGCTTTTCGCTTTACTTTATGCCAAAAAACCACAAGCTAATATATAAATATTCGTCCTTAAAGTATGCATACTACAATAAAAAACCCCTTCTGTCAACAAAAAACCCTTCTGAAGAA
>CAZIKS010000056.1:0-18532 GCA_964539795.1 uncultured Pirellulales bacterium | reverse complement strand
CTGTGTGGGTTTTCATTTGATATGGTACCCTGGTTGGCATCACCGATATACCACGGGCTTGTACCGCTCTCAAACCCAGGATTGACAAGTAGTTCCACACCTCCTGCCGATGCGGTAGTAAAGCTCCAGACGTTACCGGTTGTCGTGCCTTCTGCATTGATTTCATCGATGCGCCAGTAGTAAGTCGTATCGTTGGCCATTGTGCCAGCGTCATAGGTCGTTGCAGTCTGGTTGCCCTGGAATGTGCCGGGGCTGGAAGTTCCGAAGTACACATCGTGCGATGTGGCGCCGGAGCCGGCTGTCCAGCTTAGGTCGGCATTGATGCTAACATCGGTGGCGCTATCAGCCGGGCTGGGATTGCCTGCCTGTCCCGGCGGGGATGGGGCAGATTCAGTGGTGAAGCTCCAGACGTTACCGGTTGTCGTGCCTTGGGCATTGACTTCGTCAATACGCCAGTAGTAAGTCGTATTGTTACTCATTGTGCCTGGGTCTAAGGTCGTAGCGGTCTGGTTTCCCTGGAATGAACCTGGACTGGTTGTACCGAAATAGACATCGTGAGAGGTCGCTCCAGAGCCTGCAGACCAGCTAAGGTCGGCATCGACGCTTACATCAGTAGCGCTGTCAGCGGGGCTGGGATTTGAGGCCTGAGCCGGAGGCTGAGGGCCGCCGCCAACCGGCCCGGGCCAGGTGTCATCGCGAATTTCCGGAGCTGCAAAATCCACACACCAATTGGCACCTGTCCCACTGTACGGCCCGTTGTTACCCATGTACCATGAGTTAGCCACACCTTCATACCAGAAGTACCTGTCCATATCGTACCATTCCTGAAGGGTATAGACAGGGTAAGAACTTGTAGGGTCACCCATGATCCAGTCGTTTGTGTCTGCTACCAGAAGGTCGTTTTGGTCATAGATTCTGAAATACGTGTGGGTCGGCACACGCGTTCTCTCGTGTTCATCACCTATTACTTCTTCTGTTAACTCTCGAAAATAGCGAATATGCCCTTCAATCCGGTACCATTTGCCGGTATCGAGACAACATAAACCGGATGATCCATATGGATAGTCCCACTTATCTCCGTGCACATGACTGGAAATATAAGCCCTGTATTGAGTCTGGTCGGCGTTATCTACCCCGTACCATGTATTTGTGCTTATGTAATGACTTGGCGGATAAATCTGAAACGGCTGAACAAAATGCCCGTTGTTGAAGCTGATGGGATTTGGCTCTACACCGTGCGGATATGTTCGCTGGTAGAACCTAAAATAAATATCGTTCGCATCTGCCGGCCAGACGTCTAATTCCCAGACGGCACACCACACCGTAGCATTGTCCAACCAAACACTCATATAATTGTTGCCATTTAAAACAGGATGGTCGGGCGGAAAAATCTCCAACCACGTATGACCTTCGCCCCTGTTTTGGTGGATATTGCCCCATACTCCACCATCAGTAACTGCATTGTCTGAGTTACCGAGCGCCGTACTCCAGTTACTGGAGAAAAGCACGCCTCCATAAGCCGGCGTGCCTGCGACCAGAGCCGGCAGTACAACAAGAACCATCAAAAAAAATAATTTCTTAGACATGATTTGCCTCCTTAAAAAAGTGTTAATGATTTGAAATCCGCCATTTACTCATCGTTTAGCTCCACAGCGGAACGATTATTTCGCTAATACACCAAAAATGCGCAAACATACACCTGCAACGAAGTTGCCGCACATAACATAAAGGAACTTACAGAATATTCCTCCGCGGTTTGTTTCACTCACGTTGTGAATTGCAATATATATCCCCCCCCGACTTTTGTCAAGTGTTTTTTATATAAATAGCCGCCATTGACACAAATATTCGATAACATTCTCATATAAAACAAGCGTGGCGGATTTTTAGGCCGCCACGCTTGAAAACACTTCAGTTGCTACCAACTGTTGGAGTAGTTACATTTAGCTGGTTATTCAGAGTATGTTACAATGAGCTTCGGCCTGACAGATGAATCATTATCTTCAGTTGAAGCGAAAAATCTATAGCTGTCAACAGATGCACTATTGTCGGATTTTACCAACATTCCATAGTTGTTAGCAGGAGTAGCTACCCAATCGGCTACCATGTTTGTTACATCCCAGGTCTTATATTCATCATCAGTATCATCGACCGACTGCGTATCTTCGGCAGCGGCAATATCGCTTTGTCCGCCGTCCGAACCGCCTGTCCAGCTATTGGTGCCGTCATAGGTATTCCATGTACAAGTAGTGATTCCCGGATTGACACCGGTGATCTTATGTACACTGATATCGTATGAGGAGTCAACATCACTATCGGTCTGATACAAATAGAGTGTTGCTTCGGTAACATTGGCATCGGTCGGGATGTCAGTAAGGTCCCATTTGATGATGGTTGTGTTGGCGACCGTATTAACCGGCCAGGTGTAGGTGTTTAATGTAGTAGAACTTGAGTAGTTATCGTCGCCATCACCACCAACATCGGTCCAGGTATCTTCTATGGTGCCGGGATAGTTCGTGTCAGCAGCATCGCCGAATTCTTCGGTTACCGGTCCAGCCACTGACGTAATCTCAATGAAGCAAATCTTCGGATTGTCCGCACCGGTCGCCGGCTCAATTGTTAAACGGCCATCATTTACACTGACCTGGATGTTGAACTCGTCAAAGTGGTCTTGGCCATCGGGGTCAGTACATACCGTGCCTTCGATATCCATTGTGTTTGTCATATCGGTGTACGAAGGATCGCCAAAGACAAGCCACACATCATACGTTCCATTGTCCAATCCAATCTCCCATGTATTGGTGAAGAAGTGATTGAGTGTGTCGTACCGTTGATCCGAATCTGCACCGCGGTCGCGAGTCTGACCGTTCGTCGTATCCCAACCATACGATAAACCATTACCTTGACTACCGTAGACCTGGCCATAGTCCTTCTCGTAGCCTGATGGAACCTGCGAGGCAGAAGGCTGGAAATTAATTTTGATTGTTTCGCCCCCAGCAGTTGCAGTTGTAAAGCTCCAGACGGTACCGGTGGTTGTGGCAGCGGCATTGACCTCGTCGATACGCCAGTAGTAGGTCGTATTAGCATCCATTGTCCCGGTATCGAACGTGGTAGCCGTCTGGTTGCCCTGGAATGTACCGGGGCTGGTTGTGCCGAAGTAAACATCACTTGAAGTAGAGCCTGAGCCGGCAGTCCAGCTTAAATCTGTATCGATATCTACATCATTTGCGGTATCGGCGGGACTCGGATTTGTTGCCTGTGAAGGGGCAGCGACAATGGTTGTGAAGCTCCAGACAGTACCGGTGGTTGTGCCTCCGGTGTTTATTTCATCGATACGCCAGTAGTATGTTGTATTGTTAGCCATCGTACCGGGGTCATAAGTTGTAGCGGTCTGGTTGCCCTGGAAAGTGCCGGGACTGGAGGTGCCGAAGTAGACATCGCTTGAGGTAGAATTAGTTCCTTCAGTCCAGCTTAAATCAGCGCCGACATCGACATTTGTTGCGCTGTCGGCCGGAGAAGGATTTGTAGCCTGTCCGGGCGGCTGTGGCGCGGCTTCGGTTGTGAAGGACCAGACATTTCCGGTAGTTGTCCCTGCGGCATTGATTTCGTCGATGCGCCAGTAGTAGGTTATATCGTAACTTAACGTGCCGGGGTCAAAGGTGGCGGCAGTCTGGTTGCCCTGGAAAGTGCCGGGACTTGTTGTGCCGAAGTACACATCACTTGAGGTAGAACCACTGCCAGCCGTCCAGCTTAAATCGGCATCCACAGTTACATCGGTGGCACTGTCATTCGGGTCGGGACTTGTCGCCTGGCCGGGAGTACCGGCGATATATGTTACGATAAGTTTCGGCCGGTAAGGCGTGTTGCTGTCTTCTGTTGAGGCAAAGTACCGGTAACTATCGACACTTGCCACATCGTCGGAGTTGACCAGCATGCCGTAGTTGCCCGCAGGTGTCGCTACCCAATCGGATACCATATCGGTCACATCCCAGGTTTTGTATTCACTGTTGGTGCTGTTGACAGACGGCGTGTCTTCGGCTGTAGCGGTGTCGCCCTGTCCGCCATCGGAACCTCCTGTCCAGCTATTTGTTCCGTTATAAGTATTCCAGGTGAGGGAGTTGATAACCGGATTGACACCAGTGATTTTATGCACACCGATGTCGTAAGAGGTATCTCCGTCCGAATCGGTCTGGTATAGGTAAAGCGTTGCCTCGGTAACCGTGGCGGAAGTTGAGATATCAGTGAGGTCCCACTTGATTATAATGGTGTTTGCGACGGTGTTAACAGGCCAGGTGTAGGTGTTTAATGTAGTAGAACTTGAGTAGTTATCGTCGCCGTCACCACCAGCATCGGTCCATGTATCATCTATAGTACCGGGATAGTCGGTGTTTGCGGCATCGCCAAATTCCTCAGTAACCGGCTGACCTGATGTGATGGTTGTAAAACTCCAGACCGTACCGGTTGTCGTACCACCGGCGTTTATTTCATCAATACGCCAGTAATAGGTAGTATTGTTGGTCATTGTGCCGGTATCAAATGTTGTAGCGGTCTGGTTACCCTGTGATGTTCCGGGACTGGAAGTGCCAAAGTAAACATCGTGGCTCGTCGCACCTGATCCTGCTGACCAGCTAAGGTCAGTAGTAATACTTACATCTGTAGCGCTATTAGCCGGATTAGGATTGCTCGCTGCACTCGGTGCTGCAACTATTGTTGTAAAGCTCCAGACGGTACCTGTTGTTGTACCAGCGGCATTGATTTCATCGATTCGCCAGTAGTAGGTAGTATTGTTTGTCATTGTGTCGGTATCAAACGTAGTAGCTGTTTGATTGCCCTGAGATGCTCCGGGGCTGGAAGTACCAAAGTAAACATCGCGGCTTGTCGCACCGGAACCTGCACTCCAGCTAAGATCGGTAGTTACACTAACATTGGTTGCACTATTAGCAGGACTTGGATTGCTCGCTGCACCTGGCGCCGCTACTATAGTTGTAAAGCTCCAGACGGTACCGGTAGTAGTGCCACCGGCATTAACTTCATCGATACGCCAGTAGTAGGTGGTATTGTTACCCATTGTGCCGGTATCGAATGTCGTTGCGGTCTGGTTGCCCTGGAACGAGCCGGGACTGCTGTTGCCGAAGTAAACATCATGACTTGTGGCATTAGCATCGGCTGTCCAGCTAAGCTCTGCAGTAATGCTTACGCCTGTCGCGGTATTAGCCGGGCTTGGATTGGTTGCCTGGCCCGGAGCTTCCACAGTCGCCGGCGTAATCTCGATGAAGCAAAGCCTCGGGATGCTCGCACCGGTTGCCGTTTCGATTGTTAAACGGCCATCATTTACCTCAACCTGGAAGTTGTACTCGTCAAAGTGGTCTTGACCGTCCGGATCGGTCACCACCGTGCCTTCGATATCCAGAGTGTTTATGAAGTTAGTGTACTCCGCATCGCCACATACAAGCCAAATATCGTACGTTCCATTGTCCAACGCAATCTCCCAGTATGGGCCGGTCACATTCCAGTAAATGTTCGTGTCGTAGCGCTGGTCAGAATCTATGTCTCGGTCACGAGTTTGTCCAGTCTTGTCCACGCTCCAACCATATGACAAACCATTACCTTGACTGCCGTAAATCTGGCCATAGTCCTTCTCGTAGCCTGAGGGAACCTGCGAGGCAGAAGGCTGGAAATTGATTTTAATCGTTTCGCCGCTACTGGCTGCGGTCGTAAAACTCCAGACGGTACCGGTTGTTGTACCGCTTGCATTTACTTCATCGATGCGCCAGTAGTAGGTCGTATTAGCATCCATTGTTCCGGTATCGAACGTCGTTGCGGTCTGGTTACCCTGTGATGTTCCGGGAGTGGTAGTGCCAAAGTAAACATCGTGGCTCGTCGCACCTGAGCCTGCTGACCAGCTAAGGTCAGTAGTAATACTTACGTCTGTAGCACTATTAGCCGGGCTGGGATTGCTCGCTGCACTCGGTGCTGCCACTATTGTCGTAAAACTCCAGACGGTACCGGTTGTTGTACCAGCGGCATTGACCTCATCGATACGCCAGTAGTAGGTCGTATTGTTACTCATTGTGCCGGTATCAAACGTAGTAGCTGTTTGATTGCCCTGAGATGCTCCGGGGCTACTGGTACCGAAATATACATTACGGCTTGTTGCGCCTGAGCCGGCAGTCCAGCTAAGATCGGCAGTAATACTTACGCTTGTCGCGCTATTAGCCGGGCTTGGACTACTTGCCGCACCTGGTGCTCCAGCAGATACTGTTGTGAAGCTCCAGACGTCACCGGTTGTTGTGCCATTGGCGTTGATCTCATCGATTCGCCAGTAGTATGTCGTACTATTGCTCATTGTGCCAGGGTCAAACGTCGTTGCCGTCTGGTTGCCCTGGTCTTCGCCAGAATCGGGTGTTGAATCGGTGCCGAAGTACACATCACATAAAGTAGAGCCTGAGCCGGCAGTCCAGCTAAGATCGGCAGTAATGCTTACGTTTGTTGCGCTATTAGCCGGGCTCGGATTGCCGGCCTTGCCGGGGGCTCCCGATCCCAAATTAGCCAGGTCGTTTACATCATCAACCCAGTCGTCATCGTTAGGGTCGGTTGCTCCGACGTAGGAGGGGAACGTTATGCCGCTAAGGTATGGGTGCGAACCGCCTATTCCTCCGTCAGCTATTGTGGTTGTGCTCTCCATCACATGAGAGCCGTCGGTTTTATAATCGCTGCCTGTCGTGTGCAATCCCGATGTTTCGCTTGCGTAAACGATTGTCGAATGTCCCGCAGATTCATACTCATTAGCAGTGTAATCATTGAGAGGAGCGGCAAGATTTATTATGTCTTCTGTCCTTGTCCGCGGCCAGAAATAGTTGTTTTCTATGTTAACGGTGTTCATGTCAATTTCGCTTTCGGACCATTGACTACCGTAGTTAAAAAGAATATTGAGGTCATTATGATTGTCGAATTGCGAATATATATCTTCAATAATATTGTTGTAGCAATAAAAATGAGGATGGTAATCTCCGTAGTCTGAGAGGATGTAGCTGGAACCATCACCATTACCGTCGTCGTCACGATAGAACGACAGGCGCGTTCTGATTAGTGTATTGTTGTAAAAACAAACATAAAACTTCTCTCTGTCTCCTGAAGCGCCCTTCTCGATAGTGACCCCTGAAACACCGTCGCTTGGAATAGTATCTAACTCGAATATGTTATTGTAGATTTGCGTGAAATCCTGACACGCCACTAGAGCGTAAGCGCCCTGATTTCTGATTATGTTGTGATGAATCTTGTCGCCGTAGTCATTATATGTCGTATGGGTTCCGGAATGGTCGAGAGAAAGGAACTGACCATTTTTATATTTGATACCAATATTGGAGCCCTCAATGAGGTTATAGCTTATTTCGTTCTTTCGTAATGTATTATTAATGTTAACGTTACAAGGGTCCTCAACGTAATCTGAAAACAGCAATATATTTCCACAATTTCCGCCATCAGTGCAGGCATTATCCTTGAGATGACACCACTCGATTTTTATGTCGTGGCCAGCCCCACTATCATTATGTATTATTAAACCGCCGCTGTTGTTGTTGGTCCCGCCATAATTGTCATGGATATAGAGATACCTAAATGTTATATTCGTAGCTGTCGATAGAGTTATTCCAGCACCAATACTATTACTTGAATTATCTACTCCGCCTCCTGTGACTTCAAAGCTCTCGAATAACCAGTACATCGGGCAGTCGCCATAGCCGCCATAAGCACTAATAACAGCGGTCTGGCTGTCATGGTCAGGGTCTAATATGGCCCACTCACCCGGATAGGATTTTACAGTGTACCAGTTATTCGGATCCCCTTGTTTACCATCGGCTATAAGGATATGCTCAGCATATGTACCGCCCCTTAGATAGAGTGTGTCGCCGGCATCTATGGTGTCGAAGCCTTTCTGAACAGTTTCAAACGGACTTCCAATACTGCCGTCATCATTATCATCGCCGTCGGTGGCAACATAATAATTGGCGGCGAATGCTGGAACTGCCGGCAAGCCCAGCAGAATAACAAGAACCATTAAATATAGTAATTTTTTAAACATAATAAATTCTCCTTTTCCTTCGTTAATTCTCTCTCCTCCTGTCCATTCAACCATTGAACAGAACGTCAGGATAATTTTGCTTACATAATAAGAGCCTCCTTAAAAAAGTTTTAATGATTTGAAAATCTCCATTCGCTCATCGTTTAGCTCCGCCGCCAAAGGATGATTTCGCTAATACACCAAAGATGCGCACAAACCGCTTTTTAATATGGTTGCCGCACATTTTACCTTGTACAGGAAGTTCCGTGGATACTCCGCTGAAATTCCGCACATTCGCATTGTAATGCTATACACCCCCCCCCGATTTTTGTCAAGTTTTTATTTCGGATTTTTCAGAATAAATCCCGCCCCTTCGACTTCGCTCATGGTAAACTCACCTTGCACTTTCCCATAAGAGACAGGCGCAATGATGAATTTTCAAAGTTTTTTCGGCTACGGTTGGGCGTGGCGATTTTAAACATATAGTGGGGAAACAGCGTCAAAGGGGTCGAAAGAGGCATATTTTGCTTAAATCGGGGTGCTTTAGGTAAATAAGGTATTGCTAAAGAGGTGATTTTCATCTATACTAATCGGGGTATTTTTTGAAAGGATTTTTATGGAAACGACAAAAGAAAGTCAAAGCAATGTGCTGAAGATAGATTCGGCGCTTGCTTATAAGGTTGCAGATATTTCGTTAGCAGAGTGGGGGCGACGAGAGATGAAGTTAGCGGAAAATGAGATGCCGGGTCTTATGGCTGTGCGGGAAAAGCACGGCAAGGAGAAACCCCTGAAAGGTTTTAAGATAACGGGCAGCCTGCATATGACGATTCAGACGGCGATGCTGATTGAGACCCTTGAGATGCTCGGCGCCGATGTGAGGTGGGCATCGTGCAATATATTCTCGACGCAGGACCACGCGGCTGCGGCAATTGCCAAGGCGGGAAAAACGGCAGTATTTGCCTGGAAGGGGGAGACGTTAGAGGAATACTGGTGGTGTACGGAGCAGGCACTTACGTGGCCGGACGGTTCAGGGCCTGATATGATTGTGGATGACGGGGGGGATGCCACGCTTTTTGTTTTCCAGGGGCTGAAAGCTGAAAAGGACGCATCTTTGCTTGAGAAAAAATACGATAACAAGGAGTTTCAAATTATCATCGACCGTCTCAAAGAGAGCGTTAAAAGCAGCCCTGACCGGTGGACAAAAGCGGCCGCCAATATCCGCGGGGTATCTGAGGAGACGACGACGGGTGTGCATCGGCTTTACCAGATGGCTGAGGCTGGGGAGCTACCTTTTGCGGCGATAAATGTTAATGACTCAGTAACGAAATCGAAGTTTGATAATCTATACGGTTGCCGTGAGTCTTTGGCCGACGGCATCAAGCGGGCGACGGATGTGATGGTGGCTGGTAAGACAGTTGTAGTCTGCGGCTATGGCGACGTTGGCAAGGGGTGTGCGCAGTCGATGAAGGGACTTGGCGCAAGGGTTTTGATTACGGAAATCGACCCAATATGCGCACTTCAGGCGGCGATGGAGGGGTATGAAGTTTTGACGATGAAAGAGGCAGCAGGTGTCGGGGATATATTTGTTTCGGCGACGGGCTGCTGTGATGTGATTTGCGGTGAGCATATGGAGCAGATGAAGAACGAGGCGATTATCTGCAATATCGGTCACTTCGACAGCGAGATAGAAATGAGCTACCTCGAAGAGGGCGAGGGGTGCGTTAAAGAGAGTATCAAGCCGCAGGTCGATAAGTGGACACTTAAATCGGGACGATCGATTCTTGTTTTAGCTGAGGGACGGCTGGTGAATTTAGGGTGTGCAACGGGACATCCGAGTTTCGTAATGAGCAACAGTTTCACTAATCAGTGCCTTGCGCAGATTATGTTAGCGACGGAAGATTTGGAGCCTAAAGTTTATACGCTGCCCAAGAAGCTAGATGAAGAGGTGGCGAGGCTTCATCTCGGGCGTCTTGGTGCGAGGCTTACGAAGCTGACAGAAAAGCAGGCCGAGTACCTTGGGATTGATGCTGAAGGGCCGTTTAAACCGGAACATTACCGGTATTGATTACAAACCGGTTTGAGGCCGGTATAAGCGATAGCGGGGATTATGAATAATAAAGAGACGGAAAAGACGCCTATAGCAGCTTCCAAGTCTTTTATGACTATTGGTCCGACGCTGCATTACAGCCATACGAATGTTCAGAGATGCTGGCTGCTGGCGGTTTTTGCGTTTGCGATAAGCTGCTCTTTCTGGTCTAAAATACTGACCGGGTCGTTCTGGTCTTTTAGTTTCGAGACGGTTACTTCTTTTGAACTGTGGCATTTGGGTCAGTCTGTTATAAGCGGGGTGAGCATATTCGAATATCCGTGGCAGATACTTGTTTTTGGATTGCTGATGGGTATTTTAGGGATTGTTCCGGTGCTGATATCGCAGCTTATGAGCTTCGGGTACAGTTTGCCTTTTATAGTTTGCGTGTTTTTCTTAGCGGATTTGCCGGGTTTAGCGTTTTGTCTTTTGATAAGTTGCATTGCCGCAGCTTGTCGGCCGCTTCGTTTTCGGTCCCGCTTTACCGCGCTAGCCCTGTGCACGGCGCCGCAGCTTCTTTACTGGGGATATTTCGGCGGCGCGAGGGGGGTAGAGCCTATTAGATGGGGATTAACTTTGACGCCCTGGATTTGTGCATGGCTTGTGTGTCTATGTATAGCCGGTTTAGTAATCGGCATAGGGCATTTTACCCGTTATCGGCCGGGACTGGTCTGGGCGACAACTACCGTAATGCTTTTGATAGCAGTGGTAGTATTTGATGTGAAAATCGGGTTCGACGAGCTGGACTATCAGTTGTATGTTGCCAAGAATAATCCGGAACAAATCAGCGAATTTCGCGACCGGAGCATAACAAAAATACTTGATGAAACTATCGGCAATCCTGCTATGGAAAGATATTTTTCGAGCTTTTTTTATCCTTCCGAACCGATTGCGCTTCGTGCGGAGCTAAAAAGAGAAATCCAGAACCGTTTAAGCTATGACCGCTGGCCGAGCTGGTTTATATTGCCGGAGGAGCTTGATTACCAGGGGAAAAAAGAGCAGCTGTTCGAACAGTACGAGTTTTTTATAAACCTGAGATCCAAAAGCAAGCGGATGCCTATAGCACTTTACTATAAGGCGCTTCTGAGCGAATACAGCCCTGATATTCAGGTTCTTGAACAAAATGAAGTATTGCATTTTTACAGTGATTATCCATACGAGGGTTCTCGGAAGATATGGTATCGTCTGTATAGCCAGTTCGGTGACAGTCCGGAATCGGTAGAGGCGCGTTGGCGGATAGCCAAGCAGTGGGCCGGGCAGGGGAGGTTTGAACAGGCAGATGAGCTGCTTGCAGAAGCACAAACCAGGCTCGAGGAGCGGTTGAAACTTTCCGAAGTACAACAGCCGCAAAACGACACTTTATTCAGCCCGTTTCAGCCGGCGGCTGATTCGGTAATGACGGCATTTAAGCTAACGGAGTTACAGCGAAAATTAAATCAGTTACACCATCTTATCGGTGCAGAAAACAGAACCGACAAGCCGGACACGAGAGAAAATCTGGCGAAATTTGTTATGCTGAATCCGCACGACCGGCGGTTTGCACAGGAGCTTGATGGGTTGCTGGAAAAAATGGAGGAGAACAACCCGCTGCGCGACAATGTGCTGCTGGCTAAAACCAAACTCGTTGCCGATGAGCAGCTTCGGGCGGAACAGTTAGCCAATCTGCACAAGGAGTTCCAGGATACCGATGGTGGGATGCAGGCATTATATGAGCTGGGGCTTTTGAAGATTAGCCGCTGGCGACAGCAGGATGATTCGAACCCGGAGCAGAAGAAGGAGTATTTGGCCGATGCGAGGGCAACCCTGATGAGCTTTATCAGCCTATATCCTGACAGTATTTGTGCCGGGCAGGTGAAAAAGAATCTGGAGGACCTGCCCACGGTCGAATAGTCAATTTCTTCTCACGTTTAGCGTACCTTCGACGTTGTTCAGAATAAATGTGCGTATTTCGTTAATGAATCGTCTGTGGGAATGGGGGTTGACTTTTTTGCGGATTATGTTAAGATAAAGGCCGATAATAAACGGTTTTTTATGTGAACTATTGGGCTTTTTGCTTTGAAATTGCGAGGAAAAAAGAAACGGTATGCCGGATTTTAATAAAGACCAGTTTCGAACCACCCGTGCTGAAATCGATGCGCTGCTTGGAAAGGGCAATCGAAAATCGCAAAATGAAGGAGTTCGCGGAGAAATAATGAAAACTTCCGCCTTATCGCCTGTTCCAAAGGCAGAAGAAATTATGTTGGCAGGCGATATCAGCAGGGCGTTTTTGGATGTCGATGCTGTCAGGAAACTGCCCTGCCGGGTTCACGGAGATATTCTTGATGCAATCGATGAGGCGACAAAAAAAAGCTTTGCAGTGATTGGTGTTGTAATGGCTGGGGCGCCGGCTAAATTAGGCTCGGTTCTTAAGTACTTAAGAGAAGTCAGCAGGGGTGCTAAAATTGTTCTGTTGGCGCAAATGTATGAAGAGCCGCTTGCGATAAAACTGGTTGGCGGGGGCTCTAACGGAGAAAGCCTTGCTGACGACTATTTGATTTGTCCGGTTGATTTTTCGTCACTGGCTGCTTGTCTTGGGCCGGGCGAACAGGATGTGTCGGTACAGGCCCGGCAGGCGACAGAGGCGGCTGTAACGGTTACCGTCGATGCAAGTACTGAGATTAAGATAAGGGAACTTGAGAGGCTTGCCACCACCGATGAACTGACGGGTCTGAAGAACAGGAGATATATCTGGGAATTTTCCAGGCAGATTATCGAGCGCGCCGGAAAAGAAGATGGGCGGGTGCCATTACTTATATTCGATATCGACGACTTTAAACATTACAACGATGTTTACGGCCATTCGGCGGGGGACGAAATTTTGAAGCAGGCTGCTGTTGTGATGTGTCGCTGCTGCCGTGGGCATGATGTTGTGGGCAGGATTGGCGGTGATGAGTTTGCGGTTGTTTTCTGGGACGACCCGAAGTTAAGGTCTGCAGCTTCGCAAAGCGAGAGACGCTCGGCGTCGGCTGAACATCCCAAAGAGGCGATATTTATAGCGGAGCGGTTCAGGAGAGAATTGGGTAAAGCGGAACTGCACTTGTTGGGGGAAGAGGGCAAAGGCGTTCTGACAATAAGCGGGGGATTGGCGAGCTTTCCTCGCGACGGGTCGAGCTGCCAGCAGCTTTTTCAGCAGGCGGACAAGGCACTGCTGGAAGCAAAACGCAGCGGTAAAAACAGAATCTACCTGGTCGGCAAACCGAAAAGCGACATCGCTGATATCGAATAATTTTATACGAAGTGAACTGCTGTTATCTGCGTCGCTCGAACCGGTGTTTTCCAGAGCCGACATTGTCCAGAATAACAAAATCTGACTCTATTATGCCTTTGTGCATCAGGCCGTTCATAATTACAGTTGTGTTATCAGTTCCAAGTTTTGGCAAATATACCCGTGCGCTGGTATTGGCAGGGATGCAAACGTTGAGAATAAAACAGGTATCTTTGACCGATTTAAAATCAACGTAGACGATTCCTCTGATGGTAGGAATACTAATGCTGCCGCTTTTTAAATTGCCGACTTGTGGTTTGATTTGCATTTTCCCGAAGCCCGGCTCAATCGGCTGGATACCCATAAGCAGTCTAGGGATGACATTAGCCGGCGCGGCACCCCATGCATGGTTCCAGTCCAGGTTGGGCTTATATTTCTTGTCCCAGGCCTCCAGAGTGATTGTGGTGCCGACATCGTAAATCATGTGAGCCCAGCTTCGCTCCGAGGTCGAATTCATCAGCGAAAGAGCATAATCAGCCTCACCCGCCCTGTAGAGCGCTTCAAGCAGGTACTGTGCCCCGTACACACTGCACGCCATACCTTTGGTCTTAATAAAATCAACAACACTTTTTTTGTGCTCGTCGGGCGCCAACCCAAAAGCAAGAGGAAACATATTAGCATGCAACGATGCATGTTCAGTTCCTTCGCCGTCCACGTAGACGCAGCGGTTGCTGTCGAAGAGTTTTTCATTGACTGATTTTTTCACTACATCTGCTCTTCTGCGGAAGTAGTTGTGGTCCTCAGTTTTGTTCAGTGCCTTTGCAATCCTGCTCATCAGTATTAATGTTCGATAGTGAAAGGCGTTAACAACCGTATTAATTTCCCTGAAAACATATCCGTCCTGTTCACCAGGGACTGCTGTTTCACCGAAAGAAGCCCCTGGCCAGTCCACAATATCGTTTAATTTGGCGCTGAAGTGGATTGAGTCTGATACTTTCTTTGTCAGCAAGCCTGTTTTCGTACTAATCAATCCGTCTTCACGTGCAAGCTCCAGCAGGGTTTTTGCCTTTAAATCCTCATAATATTTTTCTATAGATTCGGAGTTGCCTGTATAGAGATAGTCGGCCCATGCCATCAAGACAGAGTGAAGTATCCATTCTGTAGGCCAGGTGGGATGAGTAATCAGGTACTCGTGACTGTATCTTGCCATCGTAAATTCCCTATCGACACAGTAATGGCAGAGCTGGTTAATATACGCATCCGCTTCATAGGGAATTCTTTCCCTGTCACCGTCCACATATACGCCGCAGAAGCTGGTGGCCTTAATGCTGTATTTGCAAAGCTGCCACACATCGTTGAGTATGCTGCTGGAAGATGTGAAATTGGATGCGCCGTCGTCAAATGGATAATTGACCACTACCTGCTTGACCACTGACCGGTCCAGTTGGGACGGGCTGTTTACAATTTCGCAGTATCTAAACGGCATAACCTCTCCGACATCCTCGGGCATTTTGACAGCACGTTTACCGGTATTGCGCTGGTCCGGCGTAACACTGACAGTGTAGGTATTCGTCCCCCTCTTGAGAGGCATAACCATCTTGCGATATCGCAAGGAGCCGCCCGGCTTGTGGTCGATGGTGTATTCTCCAGCCAGAGCTTCCCCAAGTTGAACTTCGACCTGCCAGCCGTCGCAGGCGGCGGTGAAAGTTAGCTTAACAGTACCGAAAGCCGCCTTTCCGAAGTCTATGAAGTAATTCCCTTTTCCTTTCGGCACGATGTATGCCGGCTCAAGCTCGTGGACTTCAAGCGGATAGCGGGCAGTGACATATTCTGCATTTAAACTGCCGGTGTTGAATCTCTGTATAGCGGAATATGAACCGGCTATGTTTTTCTTATTCCAGGTCCTGACTATCCAAAAATAGCAACAGTTCGATGACAGCGTTTTGCCGTCGTACTCGATATTTATCGATTTGGAGGATTTGACTTTACCCGTATCCCACATATCGCCACAACCACTGCGGATAATCTGTTCGCTGGAAGCTACGATAATCTGATATGCAGACTGAACATCATCCCTGAGAGAAGAGTTTACTATCCAGCAGAATTCGGGATGGGCGTCAGCGATAACCGTTTTCTCAGGATGCTCCATCAACTCACACATAAGCCCGGACGGCGTCGGTGTCTTTGCCCGCACCATAGCGCTAGCGCAGAACAAACAGATGAAAGCTACACCCGGGAAAAATATAAGAAACCTCTTCCAGCCTGTAGAAGACAAAGTTCCCCGAAGGATTATTTTTGCCATAGTTTTTCTCCAGCTTCTGTCTTGCTCAAAATAGAAACAGGTGTTGTCCGTATCGCCAACCGCTGGGTAAATAATGAATCACGATTGTACATAATTTAAGAATTTCATCTACCTTTTACGACCGACAGCAATAGTCCGAGTTGAGCCCCAGGAGCTTCTGGCGAATTTGACGCGGAGAAACAAGGTCAATTGCCGGTAGTCGCACCGAGTTTTATTACTTCGCTGCCGGCTAAGAGGAAAGCTCCGGCGGCGTATTCGTGCGTGTTGCTATACTGTACAACTCCCGGCTCATAATCCGGCGGCTGTACCCAGCCGAGTTTGCCGTTCGGATGAACCGAATTTACCAGTCCGGTCCAGGTCTTTATCACAACAGGCAGATACTTTTGCCTGTCCAGGCAGCCGTTATTGATGCCCCAGGCCATTGCGTAACAAAAGAACGTCGAGCAGCTCGTCTCCGGCTCAGGGTATTGGTAGGGGTCTGTCAGATTCGTACGCCATAAGCCGTCTTTACCCTGAAGGTCTGCAATCGATGCAGCCATCGTGCGGAGCAAATCAACATAATCGTCATAGCGGGGATTGTTGGCGGGCAGATATTCGAGCACGCGGGGGATACCTGCAATGACCCATCCGTTACCACGCGCCCAGAAAACCTTTTTTCCGTTTTTGGTTTTTGTCTCGAAGTAGCGTTTGTCACGATAGAAAAGTCCGTAGTCCTCGTCCAGCAGGTACTCAGTAACATCCCAATAAACCTCGTTAAGGTACTTGTAGTATTTTTGCCGGCCGGTAGCTTTGCCGAGCATAGCTATTGTCGGTGGTCCGACATAGAGAGAGTCGCAATAGTCCCATATCTTGCGGGCGGGCCTTTCGGCGTTTTCAATTTGACCATCGACAAAGGAGCGTATTTTAGCGAACATCTTCGGGTCGTTATTTAAAAAATACAGCTTCAGATATGTCTGACCGCAGGTCATTTTGCAGGCCGGGTCTGTACCGGTGCCTTCAGCCCAGTTATGTTTTTGTGCCCATCGCATAACCTGATTTAAAACCTTAGGGTCTTTGGTTGTTTCGTACAGGGCCATCACACCGGTATAGTATGTGCTGCGTATCCAGTCTCTGTCAGTTTCCTTGTAAGGGTGGGCGTAAGTATAGTCATTGACCCTGTTCATAACGGCGATAATATTCTCTTTTGAAAATTCATTTTCTGTAATTTTTGTGTTTTGGCAGCCGAAGAGCAACACTGCAACGAAGCTTAAAAAAAACACCATCATCAGTATAAACTTTGGCCTTTTCATAGTGATTCCTTTCATTCATAAAACAACAGTATAAGAGCGACCAAAAACCGTTATCAGGCATTGCCACCAAGAACAATTGTCTCAGTCGGGCCCAGGAGCTTATAGCGTATTTGTCTCCAGGTAATAGTGTTGCCGAAAGCCGACGAGATAATAAAAAACAGCAGCAGTATCGACCAGACCCAAAAGAAAAGTATATCAGCGATTATTGCGGCTTTCATTTTTGGTGAGTCATATTTTAGCAATTTACTAATCATTCTCTGGCGGATTACTGCCCGACCCATCTGGCTTATGAAAAACAGTACAGGTACAGCAACAAAAAGAAGCAGGTTTTTATCTCCGCGGATAGCGGCGTAGATTGCCAGAGCGGCTGTGCCCCATAGACCCAACACGGAATATAAACTGCCAAACAAACCGAACCACCAGGCGCACGGTGCATTTACACGGGTGATTAAAAATTGTCGCCGGGCGAACTCAAAAAGTTTCGTCCAGGTGGTGGACTGGTACGAAGCCACCAGGCAGGCAGGGACAAAAGTTACTTTCAGACCAGCCTTTTTGACAGCCCGGCTCAGTGACAAATCGTCGCTTAGTGTTTTAGACCAGATTTTATCGAGACCCAGCCTGCGAAAGACCTCTGTGCGAATAGCCATAGACCCGCCCCATGCCTGATTGAAGCGCGTATTGCCCAACAACTGTGCAATTTTGGCGTTCACAGCCGACAGGGCCAGGGTGGCTGTATTATTAGTTTCCGGTATGAACCAGCGATATCCGCTGGTAACGCCATTTTTGGGTTTCTTAAGAGGGCCAACTATGTGACTTAGCCAATCGTTGCGGATACAGGCATCAGAATCGGCAAAAGCCAGGACCTCAATGTCATCTCCGATTCTCTCGTAGCAGTGCAGCAAATTGTGAATTTTTTGACTACAGGTTTTTGCCTGTCCGGCGACCAGAATCTGCACATCGAAAGCTTTCGAACTTTTACCGAGGCGGTTTTTCAATTCACATAGTTTGTCATAAGCGGGGTCGGACTTATCGGCAACCACGAACCACAGCAGATAATTTTCATAGTCCTGATGAAAGAATGAAGTGATATTCTTTTCAAAATTCAGGTCTTTTCCCTTACAGGGGACGAAAAGAGCTGTTCGAGGACGATATGATAAACACTTTTTTTTATATTTTTTAAGTATATAATTATAATTATTGCGAATTTGCACAAGGAAAAGTAACTGCAATAAGATTATCACCAGTACTATGTAAAAATACCAATCCATATTAATTAATTATTGATTATTGACGGGAACACGCAACCTTTTTTCTATAAAAACCGCTTTTTACTGTCAGGATATTGAGGCCAAAGGTACTATCGAGTCGATAAGCTGTTCAATAGTGTAAGCTTTTGCCAGGTCAACCGGCAGCAAGCAGCCGTGATTATGGTCGGAAGCGATAATTATCAGATTTTCGCCGGCCCGGCTCCATCCATGTAATTGTGCCTGATGGCCGAGAATGAAAATATCAACATCCAAAAGCTCGGCCATTTCATCGAGCAGAGATTGAC
>CAZIKS010000055.1:0-18613 GCA_964539795.1 uncultured Pirellulales bacterium | reverse complement strand
GGAGATTATATCCGCTATAAGTAACCAGCAGGAGGCCTGGCTTTCATAGTTTCTTGGCGGGATACAATCTTTTTTTTCTTTCCCACTTTCCCCATCTTCCCTATTTTAACATTTTAAAGCTCTCGCGGCCGGAGTTGTCAACAACGTGCTATTTTGTGCGCTTTTTGTCACTTTTTTTTCAATTTTTCTTCTTTTCCCCCCTTTTTTTTAACTTTTTTGAACTTTTTGTCGTTTTTTTTTCAATTTTTTGACGTTTTTAAAACCCCCACCCCCATTTTTGACCCAAAATCAATTCATGCCATAGGTAGGGTGCCTAAAAACCCCCCATACAAAACCACCCCCATTTTCAGACCAAAAAAACAGTTTTATATACAATGACGTACGAATGAAATTTTGAAAATCTGTCTTTATTTATCTTAAAACTATGTCAACTAAGAACTTCTATCTATTCTCAGCTTTCTAACAAAAACGTTACCGGCCCATCATTAACGCTGCTAACATGCATATGTTCTCCAAAAATCCCCTTTGCAACCGTAACTCCTTGCTCAGCAATAACTTCTGTCACCCTCTCATACAACTTCTCTGCTACCTCCGGCTCCCCAGCCCCATCAAATCCCGGCCGTCGTCCCTTACGGCAGTCCCCCTGAAGTGTAAAATTACTGATTATCAAAATTTCTCCCCCAACATCAAGCAAACTCAGATTCATTTTGCCAGCTTCATCCCCAAAAATACGCAAATTAACCAGCTTTTTAGCTATAAAATCGACATCTTCCTCCGTATCTTTCTTACCCACCCCAAGATAAACCAACATGCCGCCATCTATTTTACCGATTGTTTGCCCCTTGACCTCGACCTGTGCCTGCTGCACACGCTGTATAACTGCTCTCATAGATTGCCTTTCTGCCTCTCTTTTGAAATCTATTTTCAACATCGCTCCCCCCCCACCAGGCATAAATGTTTTGTTATTAAACAGTTATCATAAGACAAAAGTGATGAGCCTATGGGTTGGGTACCGAATAATCAGAACTATTGTCTTGTTGGGACCTGCTCCTTTGTGCATTACGTTCCTGCATACGCCTCTCTCGTTCTGCTCTTCGTCTTTCTTCCCAGGCCCTTCTTCTTTCTTCACTACTCATCCCTTGTAAGTTACTATCCCTGCTGCGGCTGCTTCTTACTGGGTCCAAACTTTCCTCTCGATCTGCCCGTTCCGTTCGCCGTCTTGTGCGCGTATAAGTCTTTTCCATCTCTTTGATAAATTGTATAAACCTTTCCTCACGCATAACTAATAGCCGTTTGATAGCCTCAGCTGTCTTTCCACATCCCTCTTCGTTAGCTATTTTTCGGAGGAATTTTAATTCATCTTCAACCTGCTTTTGTACTGCTTTTGCCAAATCAAGCCTGTTATCACCGTTATTCGTCGTCCATTCTTGTACCTCATCACGGCTGAGGCGGTCTACACGCCTCAACGCCCTATCAAGCTCTTTTTCTTCTTCGTCCTTCGTTTTTGGCGCATTCGGGTCAGCCTTTGCATTTGGGTCTGCTGATGCGTTTGTGTCCATCGAAGCACTTTGCAGCGAATTAACAAGTTGCATCATAAGTTTAGACTCCGCTTCAGACCGAGAGGTTTGATTTTCCGCACCCCTTGAGCTGCAAAACAGGCATAAAACCGCAGTTGATAAAATGATTGTTTTAATAACAAAACGACTCATAAATTTACCTCCAAATATGGTACTGATTTTATAAAAAACTATCGCTTATAATAAGTACTTTAAACCGTTTCTACTTCTGTCAGGCCAATATGTTCAGCAATTCTGTCAAACTCATCCAGAGAATAAAATTCGATGATTATTTTGCCTCTCTGACCATTCTTACGCGTTTCAATAGCGACTTTTGTACCCAGCTGGCTGATTAGTTTGTTCTCTAAGTCCAGAATATGGGGTGCCTTAGAACGTTTTACCTGCTCAGATTTGCTGCCGCCGGTAAGATATTTTCGCACCAAGCTTTCAACCTCGCGGACGCTAAGTCGGCCAGCCATTGCTCGATTAGCCAACTTGCGCCGAAGTTCGTCCGTTGGCAGGGAAAGTATGGCCCGGGCATGTCCCATAGTAAGCTGCTTGTTAATTAACATCTGCTTAATTTCTTCTGGTAAATCAAGTAATCTCAAATAGTTAGCAATAACCGACCTGTCTTCTGCCAGCCGTTCTGCAGCTTTGGCCTGGGTTAAAGAAAAGATCCTCAGATAGGTTTGATACGCTTTTGCTCTTTCTATCGGGTTTAAGCTTGTACGATGAATATTCTCTATCAAGGCCAATTCGAGCATTTTTTCATCGCTTGCTTCACGAACCAGGGCAGGTATTGTTGTCAGAGAGGCTATTTCTGCTGCCCTTAATCGACGCTCGCCGGCAATTAGTTCATATCCGGTTTGGGCAGGACGAACAATAATTGGCTGAATTACACCGTTTGTCCTGATAGATTCTGCCAAATCTGCCAATTCCTGCTCGTTCCATATCATTCTCGGCTGATACGGATTAGGCTTAATAGCGTCAATCCTTATTTCCCTCATAGAACTATGTAACTCCTTATCTGGTGGCAACTTAGCAGCGATAGCCGTGATGGGTATCGCTTGATTTTCAACATCAGCTTCTGATGTTATCGGACCTAACAGCGATGCAAGGCCCCTGCCGAGATGTCTTGGTTTTTCTTTTTTTTTGCTGGCCATATTAATGCTCCTTCATAACTTAATATATAAGAAGTCGGCCCTCCTTTTTTCACTTTAAGTTTACTCTGGGCCTAAGAGATATGTCGGAATTTTTACCGAAGATTATGCAATTATGCCAGCAGAAAAAACCGTTTTTTGTAAAAAATTGTTTCACGTGAAACACCCTCGTAAGAAAATCAAAAACCGTAAATGCCCGAATCTCCTAAACACTTTACATCTAAAATGCACTAATGCATATGAATAAAGGTTAAAGGGTCCAATGCTAATTTGTCTGTCAGGACAAAACTTCCTTCATCAATCAGATTATCAGCTACACGTTTATATGTACGCAGATTAAAATGTATTAACAGAGTGGCTGAGAAATTTGCTTATACAGAGAAAATAGACATGAAAGCCAAAGACCCTAAAGAGTCTTCAGATTGTCAATGGTAACTGGCAGGGTGGGTCAATAATGTTGGCTAGACTTATGAAAATGTTTCACGTGAAACAATGTAAAAGACTTCTTTAGAGAATATTTCAAACTTGCAGTTCTTAAAATAACGGCATAGTTTCTTGCAGACGAATCAGCAGGATGAAAAGCCAACTTGTCAGTGGTCTTGAAATATATTTACGGATTGTCTGTAAACCGAAAACTAAGAGATAAAAGTTATGAGCATTAAATCTTTTGTGATATTTTAAACAGCAATATGTTAGTTGGTATTCCATCAAACTTTATTTTTTACAAAGCTTAATTGCGGATCTCTTTAACCTGTCAACAGAAAATGATGTCGGCGGTATGCTCGGTACAAGCCAGAACAAAGCTAACAACGGCAGGGCGGTTAAGCAAGTTTTTTAAGCATGTTTATGTGTTTGATAAATCTAAGCATAATGATTTATTAATCCTGACTTATTTAGGGCAGCACCATTCGATTGACAACCAGCTTGTTTGCCTGTAATTTACCCTGAAATGGAACAAGCAACATTTTATCAGTAAAGGGGTGAGCAACTTATGAAAACAGATGTTCGACCTGTGGTGACTAAGCTGTATTTTATCCCTGTAAAAATGAGAATTCCTTTAAAATTCGGACTTGAGACCTGCACGGAAACAGTCTGCTTGCGAGTGTGCATGACTGTAGAAAACGGGCAGGGCCAAAGGGCCGAGGGCTGGGGTGAAACACCGCTGGCTGTAACGTGGGTGTGGCCAGGCAACATGGAATATCACCAAAGATGCGAAGTTATGCAGCTCTTTTCCAAAATGCTTGCTCAAGCATGGGCCGAGTTTGATGAGCAGGGGCACCCAATAGAAGTTGGAAGTGAATTTATAAATTCGGTCCTGCCCGAAGTTTTAAAGAAAATCAATCTTTCAAGAGGTAAGGAAACAGAGCCGATGCCCTGGCTGGCTGGTCTGGTTTGTTGTTCTGCATTTGATATGGCTCTGCACGATGCCTACGGACAACTGCTTGGAAAAGATGTTTACTCAACATACAATGCTGAATTTATGAATTCTGATTTGTCGAAGTTTATAATCCCTGCTGATGATACTGATATCAGCTTTAAGGGTAGATATCCCGCTGATTTTATAAATTATCCCGTAGCCAAAACATTGTGGGCGTGGCACCTTGTAGGAGGTAACGATTTACTGGATAAATCAGAGCTTACAGGCAGTGAACCGGACGATGGCTTTCCTGTATTACTGCCGGACTGGATTAAACGGGACGGGCTAAAATGCCTGAAGGTCAAACTGCTTGGTAATGACCCGGAATGGGATTATAACCGGCTGGTCAAAATAGGCGAAATAGCAATTGATAATGACGTTGTCTGGCTGACCAGCGACTTTAACTGCACTGTTTCCGAGCCTGCTTACGTAAATGAAATACTCGATAAGCTAATGGCCGACCAATCCCGGATTTACCAGATGATTCTTTACGTTGAGCAGCCCTTCCCTTATGACCTTGAAACAAACCGCATAGATGTTCACAGTGTATCAGCACGAAAACCCCTGTTTATGGATGAAAGTGCTCACGACTGGAAACTGGTCAGGCTCGGTCGCACTCTCGGCTGGACAGGCGTTGCCCTAAAAACGTGCAAGACCCAAACCGGCGCTTTATTGACGCTTTGCTGGGCCAGGGCCCACGGAATGACTTTGATGGTTCAGGATTTGACTAATCCGATGCTGGCTCAAATTCCCCATCTGCGCCTGGCCGCCCACGCCGGAACGATTATGGGGGTGGAAACCAACTCAATGCAATTTTATCCAGCCGCCTCGGAGCCGGAAGAAGCCGTTCACCCCGGACTTTATAGAAGACGGCAGGGGAAGGTGGACCTTTCCAGCTTAAGCGGCCCCGGTTTTGGCTATAGGGTAAACGAAATCAAAAGAGAGCTGCCCGAAGCAGCGGCAAATTTTGGCAAGTAATTCTTCTTAGCTGGAAAGGTATTGGTTCGCAAAGCGTTGGGCTGCGGAGAAAAGAAGAGGGCGGCAATTTTCCAGGGCATAATCAAGAGTAATGTCGTCGGTTCTGCAGCTAAGAGCAGTTGTAATTCCGAGCTTTTGATATTCTTCCTGTGGTACATTGACTTGGCCGGCAATGACGGCGATTTTAGTATTTGACCGCTGAGCCATTGCTGATATTCCGGAAACTACCTTGCCGTAAAGAGACTGTCTATCGAAAGAACCTTCCCCGGTAATGACCCAATCGGCCGACTGTAGTTCAGTATCAAGGTTATTATGGGACATTACCGTCTCTATACCGGAAACGAGGCTGGCATTCATAAAAGCTATTGCGCCGGCGGCAAGTCCACCGGCAGCGCCTGCACCCGAAGGGTTTTTGATATCGCACCCGAACTGCTGATGAACTATATCAGCCAGATGTGCCAGGCCTTTTTCCAGTTGTTCGACCATCTGTGGTGTAGCGCCTTTTTGTGGGCCGTAAACTTCAGCCGCGCCTCGCTCGCCGCAAAGAGGATTATCGACGTCGCAGAGGACCTCTACAGGAGGGAGATTGAGGTTTTCGGGTTTGACTATTTTTTCGATTTGTTCGAGGGCTATTCCACCAAGCGGGACAGGTTTGTTTTGTTTGTCTAAGAACTTCCAGCCGAGGGCCATTGCTGCGCCAAGACCACCATCGACAGTTGCGCTGCCGCCGATAGCAAACAGGATTTTGCGAGGATTGTATTGCATGGCAGCTTTTATGAGCTGGCCTGTTCCGTATGTGGTGGTTTTAAGTGGATTGGTCTGTTCTTTGGAAATCAGTTCCAGCCCACTGGCAGATGCCATCTCGACAAGAGCTGTTTTGTCGGCCTCAAACCAGGCAAAGCCGGCTTCAACCTGCATATCAGGCAGAGGCCCCATTACCGTTTGCGGCATCCATCGACCGTCAGCGGCTTTAATCATAGCCATTGCAGTGCCTTCACCTCCGTCGGCCATCGGTTTTAGTACAAGTTCAGCATCGGCAACAGACTGGGCAATAGCATCGGCGGTGATTTGGCAGGCCTCATGAGCCTTGAGAGTGCCTTTGAATGAATCCATTGCTATAACGATTTTCATAAGAATCGGCTCCGGCTCACAGAACAATCAGGCTGATGACCCATAGAGCAATTGCAGCAGCCAGGCCTTCTACCAGCGTTCCGAGTGTCTGCAGTTTGTAGCCCTGTTTTACGTTCATATTAGACAGGCCGGTTACAACCCAGAAAAAGCTGTCATTGGCGTGGCTGACAACCATAGACCCTGCTCCCACGGATACCACAACCAGTGCCCTGGCAGTAGGTGTATCGAGGCCGAGTGCTCCCAGTAGTGGCGCAACAATGCCGGCGGTGGTGATAATAGCTACGGTTGAGGAGCCCTGAGCGGTTTTCAGGGCCGCAGCGATAATAAAGGGCAGCCAGATATTCAGGCCGGAAGCACTCCCAAGATTCTCGGCTATTACATCGGAGATTTGGGAATTCTGCAGAACCTTGCCGAAGGCACCGCCACAGCCGGTAATGATAATAATCCCGGCAGCCGCAATTACAGCCTCACCAAGCCAGCCGGTAGTTGAAAGCATCTCGGTTGTGAGCTTTTTGGGCAGTAAAAAAGCAAGGAAAACACCAATGAGCAGGGCAACCACGGGTTGACCTATGAAACTGATGAATATTGCTGTGTTCGCCCGGCCGAACGGATGGGCCGGTAACTCGCTGACCGACCTTAGCACAATAAGGATAATTGGCAGCAGGATTGGGATAACAGACTTTAAGGCAGAAGGCCCTTGCGATTCAAGGCTTTGCGAATCACAGTCACCCGAATCAGAATCCGGGCTGATATTTATTCTGGCTGCAAACTTTACTGCAAAGAGCCAGCCTGCCCCTAACGCAATAACGCTGACCAGTGCGCCCCAGACTATTACCCGGCCAAGGTCGGCCTTCAGCAGTCCTGCCGCGGCAACAGGTCCTGGCGTCGGCGGGACCATTGTATGTGTGGCATAAAGACCCAGAGCAAGAGCCACAGCGCTTGCAGCCAGTGATATTTTTGCCTTGCGCGACAGTGCTTTGGCCAACGGTGAAAGAATAACAAAGCCGGAATCGCAAAACACCGGGATGCTGACAATATATCCGACTATGCTCATAGCCAGTGGAACGTTCTTTTGGCCAACGAGCTTTAAGGTGCTTTTAGCGAGATTCAATGCACCGCCGGACTTTTCGAGGAACGTGCCTATGACCGAGCCTGCCAGTATTACGATGCCGATGTATCCGATGGTGCCGCCGAAACCTGCGTTTACGGACTCGACAACCTCGGCAAGCGACATTTTCCCGCAAAAAATGCCATAGGCAAAAGCAGCGATAAGCAGGGCAAGAAAAGGATGGAGTTTCAGCTTGGTTGTCGCTACAACAATAAAAATAACAGAGAGCAAAAGAAGTATTATCAGCCACATAGAATCTGTCCTCTTGTAGATACAGCTTTTATCCATTAACGGCCTAGCAAAACCGTGTTGGACGGCTTAAAACCGCTACGCCGGCACACTATCTACCCCGTGCACTGTCGAGTGTCAATGTTTTTCCTCCTAAAACGCCGATAAAACTAAATAAACAAACATTTATAAAAACCGACAGTAAATATTAAGTAATGATTGATAGAGAACCGAATAGCAAGTATAATCCTGTTATTATAAAAGCTGATACCAATATCATATTTTTGAGAGGACTGCAATTATGAAGCTGCTTTGGGTTTTCAGAGCCATTTTTATTGTGATTGTTCTGTCTGTTCTTTTCGTCAATATAAGCACTGAGCAGATGACGGACGACGTGAATACGACAAGTTTCTGGACAGTGTCGTTGAGCGGTTTGGGGATGGCTATATTTGTTTTTCTACTGGAATTACTCACGCCTAAGAAGAAGTTGGTCGCCCTGGCAGGTGTCTTTTTCGGCCTGCTGGTGGGGATGCTTATCAGTGGCGCACTTGCACCTGTGGTAGATATGATAGCTGATTCGTACAGAATTGACCTGCTTGAGGAAGCAGTTTATGCAATCAAATGGATGATAGGAATATGTATCTGTTATCTGGTTATCAGTATAGTGATGCGTACCAAAGACGATGTTCGTTTTGTGATTCCTTATGTCGAATTCGCCAAACATACCAAAGGCGCAAGACCCCTGGTTCTCGATACGTCCGCTATCATCGACGGACGTATAGCGGATTTGTACCGCAGTAAACTGTTCGACGCTCCACTGCTCGTTCCGCGGTTCGTTCTAAGTGAACTGCAGTTGATAGCCGATTCCGCCGACAAGCTCAAACGCAACCGAGGCAGACGAGGACTTGATATCCTTAAAGAAATGCAGGTGAACCCAACGATTGATGTGGAGATAGACGAAACTCACATCCCCGAGACCGATGAGGTCAAAGGCGTCGACCAAAAGTTAATTATATTTACCAAGCACCTTGACGGACGACTGGCAACAACCGACTATAACCTCAGTAAGGTCGCTCAGGTTCGCGATGTTGACGTATTGAACATCAACGATTTGGCCAATTCGCTCAAGGCGATTGCTCTGCCGGGTGAGGCCATGTCGGTGAGAATTGTAAAGCCCGGCGAAGAAGCTGAACAGGGCATCGGTTATCTGGACGACGGGACAATGGTTGTTGTCGAAGGAGCCCGCAATAAGATAGGCCGTGATCTAAATATCAGCATAACAAGTTCACTACAGACCTCGGCAGGTAAGATGATTTTCGGTAAGTTCGAAGGTTTTACTCAGAAAACCGGCAACGATAGAGAACGGCCATCGTACAGAAAGCCGGTCGAAACAAACACAAGAGAAAACAAGTAATTGCGCAGGAGCAAGGGGCGATTATTTAGATTTTAAGAAGCATTTTGCAAACAGGGCTATTGCAAATACATACCCGAGTGCAAATACCGGCCAATAGAAATATGATTTGAAATCAGGCTGCGCAATGTATCGCCCTGCAATGCAGAAAGAAACGATCACCACAAAGGCAGATAATAAAAAACCAAACCAGTCAAGGGGGGCTGCTTTAATAGGGCGGGCACAACTGTCGCGGTAAAGTATTATCCAGGCAAATATCAGCATTGTCAAAGAGATAAGTAACGGCGCCAGAACCGGGGATGCCCAGGCAACCGGTATTAGGAAGAGAATGTCCCAATCCATAACCGACCCCGGCCAGTTTAGAACAACTTTAAGCCACACGTAGTAAAAAATGTCCCAGACAGCAAAGATGGTTAGGAAATATGCGAAGCGCTGTCTTCGATTTTGTCCTAACAGCCAGGCGCCGCTGAAAATTAACACTAACGTTGCGGCTTCTCTGCCGACTTCTGTCAATAGCAGCCGTCCAAAGAGCTTCCCGACGCCGAAGTTGGTAAGAGGAAAAACAAAGCCGTCAGGATAAAAGATTGCTCGAAGGTAAACAACCACGGCAGCTTCGATGTATCCAAAAGCAATGCCGAAGATAACGACGATACAAAATTTTTTTAACGTGTTACCAATTTTTTCAGCTCCTTCAGCATAGCCGGGATGATTTTTTTCTCAGGTACGACGGATATTTTTCTACCTTTGCGGTAGAGGAATGCTTTGTTCTTTGCCGCACAAATGGCTAGGTCTGCATCAGCTGCCTCACCAGGACCGTTGACGATACAGCCCATCACGGCGATACGCAACGGTTTATCAATGCCAACGAGGTTTTTTTTGACTTTGCGGGCCAGCTTTACCACGTCAATCTGGGCACGGGCACAAGTGGGGCAGACTATCAACTCTGGTGCTATACGACGGTATAAGCCGAGCGATATCAGAATCTGTTTTGCGATTTCGGTTTCAGTCACGGGATTGTCCGCCGTGCTTACGCGGATTGTGTCGCCGATGCCTTCGGCTAACAGTGTGCCAAGAGTAACAGCCGACGGTATCTTGGCATCTTCGGGCAGGCCGGCGTGGGTTAGACCAAGATGGATTGGATAATCGAAAGCTTCAGCGATACAACGGTTGATTTCGATGGTTCGGGTAGTATCGCTGCTTTTGGCGCTGAGCACCAATTGGCTAAAATTGCGGTTTTCAAACAGCCTGACGTATCTTTTCATTTCCTTCAGCATAAGGGCTGTGCGTTTTTGTGGTTGGATGTCAGCGGCTTTAAGGTCTCTGATGCTCGCCTCGTTGACGCCGATACGGATGGCCGTTTTGTGCATCCTCGCTGAGTCTATTATTCGATGGATATCATCGCGGTTCTTAATATTGCCGGGATTCAGACGCACCTTGGCAGCGCCGGCTTCTATAGCTTCAATGGCACGGGCGGCGCTGTAGTGGACATCAGCGATTAGGGGAACAGCGACTTTAGGAACAATTTTGGCAAAAGCGGCTGTGTCGGCGCGTGTCGGGACGGCAATTCTGACCAGCCGGCAACCGGCAAGGGCAAGTTGATTAATCTGTCGCACACAACGGGCGATGTCCGTGGTGGCTACCTTGGTCATCGATTGGATGACAATAGGCGCCGACGAACTAATTTTTACAGAGCCGACTTTGACCGTTATGGTTTTTCTTCTCTTGACCATACAAAAATTGTAACTTTTTTTATCGCTGTTAGCAATTTAAATGCCGCCGACAACAGAGTTAAAACGCCTGCTGAACTCTGAAATGGACTGCCTCTTAACGGTGACTGTTTTCTGGCCCGTCTTTGGTATGTAATGTTGAGATAAAGCCCCTCACAGGCGATGGATAAAATCAAAATACTCCGCCTAAATATTTTTGTGCCCGAAAGTAAGTCGGCAGTGAATTTTTTCTACTTTCCCGTATTAATGCCAAGATTCTGACGTATCTGTTCGTAGATAACTTCTGACCTGTGCCTGTCGCCGACTGTGCCGATTTTAATGCTGAAGTTGGTAAACTCGCCTTGACCCGGCTTAATCCTTATTGTAATTGTCTTGCCGTCAGCGCCTTTGGCAACAACCCTGGCATAGAAGAAATCTTTGGCTTTTTCAGTGACCTCTATCTCCAGGTAACCCAGAGCATTCAGCGCCGCCTGATAAACGGTATTCATGTCCCGGCTGGTCACTGCATACAATCTGCCCGACGAATAAACGCCTGCATTAGGACCGACAAGGGAAGGTGTACAACTACAGATAGTCAACATCACACCGGCGAACACAAAAATTGTCAGGATTCGTTTAGGTAACATTTCTTTTCTCTCCTTAAAAATGTAGCACTTTATGGTTTATCCCCATTTTTACAAACCTTTTTATAGGCCTTCTGACAAAAAAAACCCTCTTGCTTTTCCATACATTTTACTTTACCTGTAAAAAGCTGAAGATGCAAGATTTTACTTTCTTTTTTCTTCCTTATCGGCTCAAACACATTAGAATCCGGTTGTTTGAAACTGTTTATTCGGACAGGCTCTAAGTTTTCAGGCATTTCAAAAATTCCTTTTGGTCCGAAAAAATACTTATTCCGGTGTCGTTTTCTCTCTCTTACTGTTTTGACTGACATCTCGCCGTGCGCACACTAACGATTTACATTAAAATAGCCGAAATATAGTAGTGGCAATTTGCTCTTAAGCCCCGCAGCCTTTGAAGAAAATCTCGAGCGCAAAGGGCCAGGTTAAAAACATCTGTAAAGGAGAAAAAAATGCCTGCGACAAAGGTATTACAAAAATCTATGACAATGCCCCAAATAAGAGAAAAGGCCAAAGGCCTTGGTATTACACCCGGAAAAGCAAAAAAAACTGAGCTTATCCGCACCATCCAGCAAGCAGAGGGAAACAATCCTTGTTTTGGCTGGTCAAACGGCCAGTGTTCGAACATTGACTGCTGCTTTATGTCCGATTGCCTTAAAGTCAAATCATAAATCCGGCTTTTTTAACACTGTCTATAATCAAGTCCCTATAGCCGGATCTGCCCGCACATCGACTAAATGTCCAGGCCCCTAACTGCGCCGTTAAATAGAGTAGCCGAACAACTGTTGATACCAGACATACCGCTTCTTTTAGAATCAACTGAAAAATCCGGTTCAACCGAAAAGATAAAAAAACGGCTGGGGTGGCGGAGGAACGGAAACACCCCAGCCTAATGCTATAACCTGCCTCATTGATACACGTTATATGGTAAAATACGATTGTTAGACGCCAATGTTCGCTCAAAAGTCTTTTTTCCCCAGCCCGCCTTTTACTGCTATTGTACCATCCGATTTCGCAGATGACGCCGATGGCTTGAGCGATTATGACAATCCATACTTGTTTACCGGCCGAAGACCGGTTATAATAAATGAAAGCTGAATCAACTAAATTCAGAATGCGGAAAATAAAAATGAAAGCAGATATTGCTGATTTCCGAGATTGCTTATGAAATTAGCTATGTACAAAAAAATAACACTCGTATCATTACTGCTCCTGATTTTGCTTTTGGGATTACAGATTGTATTTTCCAATAACGACGATTTATACAGTTCAGTTGTGAAAGGGAATGTGCGTAAAGTTAAGAAATTTATTAAAAGAGGTGCTGATATTAATGTGACTGATCAAAAAGGGCAAACTGCTCTTCATCAGATTGCGGGGGGTGGTTTCATACAAATGAGATCAAGGAACCCATTTGTTAGATTTAATCCATTCAATAAACGTAAAATGGGTTGGGGTACTCACGTCGATCCTGATATCTGCCTGACAATAGCAAAGCTTTTAATTGCTAATGGTGCCGATATACATGCGAAAGACTTTTACGGACACACGCCGCTTCATAGAACAGGACGGAGTAGAAATAGTGAAGTGGCTAAACTTCTAATAACCAGCGGGGCCGATGTTAATGCTAAAGATGATTCTGGGCAGACGCCATTGCTTTTTAGTCTTAAGTTATGCACGTATGGTTTCGAAGTTCCAAAGGTACTTATCGATAATGGTGCCGATGTTAATGCAACGGATTGGAAAGGCGATACACCCTTACATAAAACTGTTCTCAGTGTATATGCTATTCGTATTTACATTAAGAGTGTTGATGATGTTTGTGAAATGATTGACTTACTTCTTAAAAAAGGTGCAAACATTAATGCAATAAACAAAAGAGGCAATACACCATTACATAAAGTAATTGATTGGGCGATTGATTATGACACCAGCATAGAAATAGACGCTGATGTTGGCCAAGTAGTTGAATTCTTGATTAAGAATGGGGCGGATCTTAATGCAGAAAACAACCAGGGTCAGACCCCTCTTACACTCGCCTTAGAAGCGGGTAAAACAGAAATAGTTGAATTGCTTCGTAGACATGGTGCTGAAGAATAATTCTCAGCAACCGGCAATCTCACAACCGATAAAGACGGCTACGAATACGAATATGACTATGAAAACCGCATTGTTAAAATCACCGAGGACGGCAACGATATAGCCGAATTCGCCTATGATGCCTTAGGCAGGCGGACTGAGAAGAAAGACCTCGTTGACCCCAATAATACAAGGCGATACTACCACAACTACAACTGGCAGGTATTGTGTGAGTATAACGGTGAGGGCAGCTACAAGAAGCTGTTCATCTACGGCAATTACATCGATGAAGTATTGTATACCGCCGCCGGGGCACCAGGCAGCCAAAAGTATTACGTCCACGACCATTTATACAGCCCGGTGGCCCTTGTTTACGTGACCGGTACGGTTCAGGAGCGATACGAATACAACGCTTACGGCAGATGCTATGTTTTAGACCCCAATTTCGCAATTGACGCCGATGGTTTGAGCGACTATGACAATCCATACTTGTTTACCGGCCGAAGACTGGATATACTAAATAACGGCTCTTTGAAAATCCAATACAGCCGAAACCGCTACTACGGCTACCACACCGGCAGATTCCAATAAATTCTGAAGCCGGAAATGTAGTCTAGCAGAAGGTCTTTAGGTTTCTCAAAAAGGATGACCCGGATAGTTCTAATGTGTATACAAAGTAATAATCGATAGGTAAAAATAAAAGGGTGGCAAATATGAAGGCGGTTAAATGGGTATTGATTCTGCCGGTAATTGCCGGTTTTTGCTGGGCAGCAGCTAAACCAGCAGGGGTACAGGAGGCTGACATCCAAATCGTCGTAAAAGGAAATAACGAATTTGCCTTGGCTCTTTTCGCAAAGCTGCCGCAAAAGCAGGGAAATTTATTTTTCTCTCCATATAGTATCTCTACTGCTCTGGCAATGACCTACGCGGGCGCACGAGGTGACACAGATGCGCAGATGGCTGAAGTATTGTGCTTTCCTACACGGCCGGGAGCACCTTCAGAAGATTACGAGGGGGTTATCCACCCAGCGTTGAACCAGCAGCAACTGCACTCGGCATTCGGAACAATGATAGAGGACCTTAATGCGAGGGGCAAAAAAGGAATCTATGAGCTTACTGTGGCCAATGCTTTGTGGGGCCAGAGAGGTTATGGTTTTCTCAAAGAGTTTCTCGAACTTATTGAAATTCACTATGATGGACAGCTCAATAAGGTTGACTTTATAAGGGCTGTTGAAACCACACGCAGGACCATCAATGCATGGGTGGAGAAAAAAACCAACGACAAGATTAAAAATCTGATTCCTGAAGGTGTGTTAAGTAGCATGACTCGGTTGGTTTTGACAAACGCAATTTACTTTAAGGGAAACTGGGCAAGCCAATTCAAAAAAGACAGAACCAAACCTGCTCCATTTATCTTGATAAATGGCAGCAGGATTAATGTCCCTATGATGAACCAGACCGAACAGTTCCCATATATGGAAACTGAAGATTTTCAGGCCATTGAGATGCCCTATGTGGATAACGAGTTGTCGATGATTATTTTCCTTCCGAGAAGGTTTGACGGCCTGAAAGAATTTGAAAAAACACTTACAACTGAGAACATCTCGAACTGGCTGAGCAAACTGAGAAAACGCAAAGTTATTGTTTCTGTTCCGAAGTTTAAGATGACAAGCCAGTTTGCTATGGCCTCCGTGCTCAAATCGATGGGCATGACGGATGCATTTAGGCCGAACGTTGCGGACTTTTCGGGGATGAATGGCAAAAGAGACCTTTTTATTTCAGCAGTTATTCACAAGGCTTATGTTGACGTCGACGAAGAAGGCACCGAGGCAGCGGCGGCAACAGCGGTTGAAATGAGCTTAACCTCAGTTCCCAGCCGCACGCCGGTCTTTCGGGCTGACCATCCGTTTTTATTTCTTATCCGTGATAATCATACCGGCAGCATCCTGTTCATCGGCTGCCTGACAAACCCCAAGGCATAACGCTGGCTCAAATGTCTATTAAGTCTTGTAGTTTTGAGGTTTTATTCATTTTGTCTGTTCAGCGTAATTGTTTGAGGGAGGAGCAAAAGAAAATTGTGATTCTTTGTTGCAAAATAGATTCTTGAAGCCTCTATAAGATTGAGATGCGCGTTATCTCGGGAATTAAGAATGGATATGCAATCAGATTCGAAGTTAGTAAAGGCAGTATTAAATGGCGACAGGCATGCTTACGGTTGTTTGTTTGAGCGACATGAACGATCTGTCCATGCGGTAGCACTAGGAGTTCTTGGCGATTACCACGCTGCTCAGGACGCAGTCCAGGAAGCTTTTGTGACAGCGTACAAGAAATTGGGTGGGCTGCGAAAAGGATCGTCCTTTGGTCCATGGGTTCGAAAAATAGCCAGGCGTGAAGCAATAAGAATAGGTCGCAGAATGCAAAAGAGAAAAGACATGAAGCACATTGTTGCGCAGGCAGATGTGGTATCCAGCGATGGTAGAATTGACGAACCTAATCGCAAACTACTCAATGCGGTGATGCGTCTGCCAAAGCATGAACGAGTAGTGATTATGCTTCGTTATTTCGACGACCATTCGACAAAAACGATTAGTGAAATGACTGGGCGACCGGTTGGTACTGTAACAATGCAACTTTCGCGTGCTCATGCACGTTTACACAAATGGCTAAAGGAGAGTTAAACATGAAAGAATATGATGAAAAACTCGAAAAGAGGCTTAAAGATCTGGGCGATTTGCTTAGATCGCAACCTTCGGTTACGAAGAATGGGATGCGGACAATCGAACAGATGGAGCAGGTGACACAGCTTAGGTCTGTTGCTTTTATGACACCACTAATTAAGTCGGGTCTTGGTCTTGCGGCGTGTCTGCTAATAGGTGTGTTTTTGTGGTTTTTAATAGCAGGGCCGACTAACATCACTTTGGCTGATGTACAAAGAGCAGTAGATTCGAAAACTTGGATATTTATTCAGTATGAAGATGGTGCAAAACAATTGGCCAATCTGGGTGAACAACGAAGCTTTTATACTCGTAAAGATGCGGACGGCGGCAATTTTTATGTTGGGATGCGCGACCATGTTAATGGCATCTGGCGATATTATCACAGCAATTGGGGAGAGCAGATTCACGAAGAAAGTTTTACTCCACGACCTTATCCTCAGACGCCATGGGAATATGCTGTCGGTGACTGGGATGATCGTGGGATCGGACAGTTTGCTCATAAAACAGTTGAAAAGTCTACTGATACTATTGATGAGCGGCAAGTAGTTCGATTTGATACTTATAACGTAGGTCCACTCGGTCTCCGCTCACTTGCTCAGCAGGTTTGGGCAGATCCCAAAACGCGTTTACCGATACGAATTCGAAAATATTCAGGACCGAAAGAGCAAGAATTTGATGCCGGTGATTTTTCATTTCCTGAGACTGGACCTTTGAGTATTTACGATCTTGGTGTGCCACAAGATTTAAAAATCGTAAGCAATTGGGGTATTATAGAACCAGCCGCCAAAGCTATCCTCGATGCTGCCAAACAAGCACAGCGACAGTTGCCGCTTAGCATGCGCATTGTCAGGAAAAGCAAGTATACACTGTCTATCAGCTATCGTTATGGCAACAAACTTCGCAGTGAATCATATGGGCTAACAGACACTAATCATAATAATCTGTTTCCCATCGAAACTCCTGAAAGCAGTGACCAGATACACGATTGGGCGTCGAATAATCTGACCCTTTTTGATTTGTGTATCTTTGATGGCCGGTACGAGTATTCATATGATTCAGGTGAAGGGCTGTGGGACTCTTCAGAGAAACCTGGAGTAACACTGGATGTGCGGCACCACGGCGCGGATTGGATTCATGTGCTTTTACCGATTAAAGACCAGTGGCCGTATACCAATAATGTGGGCCCTATGTGGGTCTTGGAGAACGAGCCGGGGACACCACCTGGGTGCGTTCTACTTCGATATGAAGGATTGGGCCTGCGCCGGGACTGGTACATCGATCCTGAACGGGATTATATTTGTGTAAAACAGTTGGAGTTCCGAAAAGATACTGACCAATGGATAGCTGATAAGTATTGGCAGGCTGAACGGACAGATTTAACTCGCTTACCATCAGGACAGTGGTATGCCAGAACAATCAAAAAACATGAATATCAACCTAAACAAATAATTGAATTAGATGTGAAACTTCTTACCGACTCTGAAATGAAACACCTTGCCGGAAAAGATGGTTCGACAGGTTTTTTTGATGGTGAAAAACTTCTCAAGAATGCGATTGACAATGGAGCCGATGTTACTTTTTGGGCACGTTAATATGGCGCAGGTTTGAGTGTCTTTTCAAAATTCAGAAGTTTATTTGCCACCAGAATAAGACTATAACTCTGGCAGTTTTAACATGGTGATCACTCCGAACTAGTGAGCGAAATCCATACAACCAAATGTACAAAGAAATTTCCACTACGCAGTCTCCTCAAAGTTGCTGCCCAATTATAAACCAATTTTTCATAGCGCCAAATATCCTTTTAATCACTCTCATCCAACCCCACTCCCCACTGTTGTTGCCTTCTGCTCGGAAGCTGTTTTATCCGTGATATTTAGCGTAGGTTTCCTCGTTGCGGCCTCCGCCAAAAACATCTGTCAACTTTGTCAGCCCATTTTTTTCCTTTTTAATTTTTACCTGTGTTTCTCCGTGTCCTCTTTGCCCTTTGCGTTTAAAATAATATAAATATTTAGTTAGCTTTTAAAATAGTTGCATACGTCTTAATGCAGCTATGGACGCAGGCAAGCCAAGGTTATAAAGCTTGTTTTAAAAGGCTTGCTTGCCAAGAACACTAAGCTGACTAAATTCTATCTCTATCTCTTTCATTGTGTTAATTAGTGTTCATTAGTGGTAAATTTCTTTCCTGTAAATCTTGTTGTCCTGTCCAAAAAAACAGTGTTAATCTGAGGCTCAGACAATCTTGCCTGTTTTACCAATCTTACCCATTTTAACATTCTAATCAGCCTCATTTTGAAAGGAATATTTTGGTCTACAAAAAAGTCAGCAACTTTTAACGCCGATGTCAGAATTCAAAAACAATGTGTTCTTTTTACGTTTTTTTACACAAAAACGTGTCATTTTTTCGCTTTTTGTTCATTTTTTCCGCTTTTTTCCACTTTTTTATTCTTTATTTTAATTTTTTTTGTCGTTTTTTTTCTATTTTTA
>CAZIKS010000054.1:0-18711 GCA_964539795.1 uncultured Pirellulales bacterium | reverse complement strand
GGGTTTCAGGTTGTGATGCAGCCTTTTTAAAGGTCTTTCCTCGCGCGACAGCCGAGCAGGACGAAAGATTTAAACTGCTGAAGAAGGCCTACATCGACGCCCGCTATAAAAAGGAATACAAAATCACCAAAAAACAACTCGAATACTTGGCAAAACGTGTAAAAATATTACAAAAACTAACAAAAAAAATCTGCAAGGAAAAAATAGAAAGCTTCATTTAGCCACGGAGTTCGTGGATTATGTTCCTATCAAGTTGATAATAGAGGTAGTAATGGAAATTGCAACAATAATTACAGCTTTGGCAGCTTTGGTTACGGGGTTGGCCAGTTTTGTTATAATACTAGAGATGAAAAAACAGAGGACTGCTATTTCTAGGCCTGTTCTGAAGTTGTTGTCAAAATATTGCGAAGCACGTTATAGTAGGGAAGGACATTGGGGATGGGAAGGTCAAAAATTGTGTCGTCCCGAATTAAACTTACTAAATTTTGGTACAGGCCCTGCAATCAACATTTTGGTCGAATGGAACTTAGATGAAGAGCAGTTAATTAGTTCCCTAAAACACTTTGATCCATATAACCAAATGACGATTAAACGAGAAGGAAACTCTTTTCATTTGGATAATTCATTTCATATGATGGAAAAACAAAAAAACCACAAAATTGCAGCCATACCTGTATATGCTAGTAGTGATAATACAAGCTTAAATATACCTACGTACTATGTTGGAGGATTTGAAAAATTTACACAGTTGGCATTCATTGATAGTCTGAAAGATGAGAAAAAAGAAATTAGTGGCTCAGCCGTTCCAGAATTTCCTCCTATTAATGCAATCATCTACTACGAGGATATCAATGGAAATAAATTAAAACAAGTATTTAAAGTGCAATTGCAAATAAGTTTTGTTGAGTCAAAAGCAGAAGATGGGACTGGTAATATTGGAGCCGTTTTTGAAGTAAGTGAAGAAAAAAATTAAGTCTTGTTGGTTTTACAACTTGTTTGCACACGCCGAATCAGTCAATAAACCCACCCCCGCACTTGCCGTCAAAAGAATAATATTGTATTAATCCCGCAAACTCATATAATTGCAAACCATCTGCCAAAGAAAGATGCAAAGTTTTGTTTGAAAACCAGATTAAAACTTGAGAGGAACAATATAAATTGTCATCTGAAAAGACATTTGCAGATTATAAAGACAAGGGGCATTTGTGGATAACTTTGTCCACAGGCGATTATTATCCCGACATTCTCCCATTGGCCTGCGAATTATACAAGCCTGTTCTTGTAATATTTGGCCAGCTTTTAAAATCCGCTCATTCATCAACAGATTTGCTAATGGCTATAAGTGGAATAAAAGCCCAATGGATGAGAATTCAATTATGCCGGGTTTTCAGGAAATATGTCAGCCCGGAAACGCCTGTAGAAATGTTGAAGAAAAAAACAGCAGCAAAACACATCTGTGATCAGTTCGGGAGTGGCTTTCGGAATATTTCGGAAGTTCAGAGTCACTTTGAAGGCAGACCTGTACCGGACGAAGCTCTTTGTGCAATTCTTTGGGAATATAAAGACCGGGGCAAAAAAGGGTATGATCTGACAGAAAGATTTTTTACTATTATAAGAGAAAAATTTCCTAAGCTGAAAATCAACGGTCCCGAAAGAGCGGGTAAAGATATTAGGCTTGGCGAGGTGTTTAAAAATTATCCCAAACCGAACAGACCTGTTGACTTTGTTCTTTATCATTGTGACAAACCTCTTGCCATTGGACTGGCAAGATACGATTCTGATCGAGGCGGTGCACAGGAAGATGATCGAACTGGTCAATATCGTGATTGTGCTAATGAATTACTTTCCTACGCCAAACAAAACAAGTTGAATATAAAAGTTATATTTCTTAACGATGGCCCTGGCCTATTGCTCGGCTCAATGTGGGAGGATTATTCGAATATTGAGAATTTATGGCCGGGATTGATAAAGGTTGTAACATTAAGAATGGTCTCGGAAAGAATAACGCTGAACTGGCTTCTAAAATAAAAGGATTGGATAATGGCTACAGGGATACCAACATCAAAAACCGAAATAAAAAAAAACAAGTTATCTTACAATGGTAAGACGACGGAAACGGACATTCTATCAAGCCGTGATATACCAATAAAGGTTATACATAAATCTGAAAGTGGCAACAAATTATATTTCGGGGATAATTATGATATTTTACATACATTGCTTCAGGATAGCAGTGTATGTGGTAACGTCAAACTTATATACATAGACCCTCCATTTGCTACGAGGGGATTATTTCTTTCCCGTAAACAAAATCATGCCTACTCTGATGATGTGGTAGGTGCGGACTATATAGAATTCCTCAGAAAACGACTTGTTCTTTTGAGAGAGATTCTGTCCGAAGATGGTTCCATATATTTGCATCTGGATGAGAACATGATTTTCGAGATGAAAATCATTATGGATGAAGTTTTCGGGGTGGCTAACTATAAGAACCTAATCATTCGCAAAAAATGTAACCCCAAAAATTACACTCGTAAAAGATACGGCAACATAGTTGACTATATTCTGTTTTACACCAAAACAAACAGATATATCTGGAACAAACCTACAAAGCCGCTTTCGCAAGAAAGTTTGAAAGAATATCGTTATGTTGAGCCGGAAACTGGAAGAAAGTTTATGAAAGTTCCCATACACGCCCCCGGTGTCAGAAACGGAGAGTCAGGCCAATCTTGGCGCGGCATGACTCCACCTCCCGGCAAGCACTGGCAATATACCCCGAAGACTCTCGACGAAATGGATAAAAACGGGGAGATATTCTGGTCTAAAAACGGTAATCCCCGTCGTAAGGTATATTTAGATCAACATCTAGGCGTAGGCGTGCAGGATGTCTGGCTTGACTTCAAAGATGCTCATAATCAAAACATAAAAATTACGGGCTATCCTACAGAGAAAAACCCGGAATTATTGGAAAGGATAATAAAAACATCTTCCAATGAGGACGATATCGTGCTGGATTGTTTTGCTGGTTCCGGAACGACTCTTGCGGTAGCGGATCAGTTAAAAAGAAACTGGATAGGTATCGATAACAGCCCGGAAGCAATAAAAACTATTATTAACCGTTTCCAAAAAGGACTTAAGCCTATGGGAGATTATGTCAATAAGGAAACTGCTCTGGAATCTTCATTATTTGATTACTTGGAAACCGTGACAATCGATTACAGTAAGAACAAAAGCAACCATTCAGAAGACTTTGTATTATACGCCTCGGAAGACAGTTTGACAAGATGGGATTTCCCCACCATTGATTTTGTGTCACAAACAACATGTAGCAATTCACCTTAGGCGAATCCAACCATACACTACCCAAACCCGCAACAGATTTTTTTACCAAGAAGTTTTCCCTCGTTGCGACCATTAATTATAACCGCTTTCCAGACAAAAATACAACTCTTTTTACAGACATAATTTTGAGCCTGCCCCTGCAAAGCTGTAGGCAGGGGTCAAACCAAATCTATCCAATATATCCACTCCATCAACAGCCCCATTTTTTTGAGCGAGGATTTTCCTTTTATTTCCCCTATTTCATTGTCTTTCATCTTTTCCCCGCGCCTCAGGTATCTGCGCCTTTGCGGGATTCAATCTTTCTTTAATTCTGTCTTTCACAAAAATCTGCGTAAACCGTGAAATCTGTGGCTATTTTTTCCTTGCGCAGCCCGCCCAAACTGCCTATCTTAACATTTTGTTGAGTCTCATTTTGAGACCGGAATTTTCCCCGACTCTAAACTACCTATTTTAACATTGAAAGACGTTTTTGTATCGGGTATGCAATTTTGTACGTTTTTTTGCGTCTTTTTTTCACTTTTTTTTCTTTTTTTTCACTTTTCCCCCGTTTTTGTTAACTTTTTTGCACTTTTTGTCGCTTTTTTTTCAATTTTTTTACTTTTCCCCCCTTTTTTTGAACTTTTTGTTCGTTTTTTCGTCTTTTTTTGCGTTTTTTTGACTTTTTTTAAACCCCCACCCCCATTTTCACCCCAAAAACAAGACCCACATTTAAATGCTGTTGTCTAATTTTCCCCGCACAGTCTTTTAATATCTCTCGCCACTATTTCTGCGATAATATCATCTTGTCCCGATGCCGTAAGTCTTTGTGGTTCAAGAGCATAGCGAAACGGCCTAACTGCCGGCCGGGGTTCGGTTTCCATTTTTTTCTCCGGTCCCCTTCTTTTTATTGCAGCGATTTTACGCTGCTCAGCCATTATCTCTTCAGCCAAATCAAATCGCGGTATCTCCGTACGCCCCTGCCCTATCTCTTTTGTTTCCAAGGGCTTAGCTTCATCCGCCTTTACTGGCTCCGCCTCTTTTGTACCCGCTTTTTCCTGATTGTCTCTCATTTCCTCCCTATTGTACGGCGGAATTATATCCCGCGCCCGAAGGATATCTTCTTTACATTCAAGAATATCCGAATCCAGTTTTTCGTTCTTATCAGCCTCATTCATCGCCATAACCTCCTGAAAATACTGCACTACTGTAACGTCTGTATTCTTCTAAATCAAGTATAAAATGCATTTTCCCTCAACCAAGCCACCCAATAACATCGCGTCCCCCGACTACATATCCGCACCAGCCGGCAATACTCCTAAGCGCCCCGATATGCAGTTCTCGATTAAGTGCTGCCGTACCATCCGCTATATAATAAACGCTAAAATCCCGCAGGAATGCATCAAAAGCCGTGATATAAGGACAAACATTCGTCATAACTCCACAGATTACAACCTGCTTTATCTCTAAGCAGCGAAGTGTACATTCAAGGTCGGTTTGGTAAAACCCACTGTAGCGCCGCTTAATTATAACCTTTTCACCGGCCGATACTTCCAGCCCTTTGGCTATCTCCACATCGCTGGTTCCTTCCAGTATTGGTCTCGGCCACCAACTCGAAAGGTGTTTCCCCCTGTCATGCTCAACAGAATGATGACCCTGAACAAGCCAGATTACCGGCCGCCCAGCCTCCCGAAACGCTTTAATAAGCTCTCCAACACGCCCTACAATAGCCCGTGCATTAGCAGAAGAAAGCCCACCATCGTCATCTACAAAGGGTTTTGTCATATCAACCACAACAAGAGCCGCGGCTTCTTTCTGCAGCGGCGCAACCTCTCTCCACTGATAAGGGCCGATTTCCTCCATCCACTTGGCAAGTTCAGCATCAAGCGTATCGGCTGTAACATACGTCTCAGAAAGCTCTTGTGGTCCAGCCATTTTTATCTCCTTACTTTTCACCTCATTAAAGACCGGCGAATATTGCGGACAATATTATTACGTTACGTTTATTCTACCTACTTGTTTTTAGTGTTCGCTGAATACGTAAAGCTATGTCTTCTAAATATTTAGGCGAATGCAGTGTCCTATCGCCTCCACCGTGCCAAAAGCTCTCTTTCTTATCAGCCTTTCCTGTTTTTGTGTTAATCCATTCTGCCGTATATACCCCGCTCGGCAGCTCCACCGCCAGCTCAACCTCATCGCCGCCGTTGATATAAATTGCGTAATCTGTACCCTTTTGAACCAGCGCACGGGCGGTTACATTTTCGGGCATTTTGTTTTTGATAACTGAATTGTCCGGCTTCATTTTAATAAAATCAAGGTTATTAATAAAATTATTAAGGATTTCAAGTTGTTTTCGCAGCACCGGCCCGCCGCCGCCCGGCGCATTGATGTCAGCCGTTCCATCTTCACAGCCGACTATGAATGAGTAATCGAGATTATTATAAAGCCCTCCACCGGCGATTATGAAATCCCACCCCTCGATTCGATACACACCCGGCTCACTGCCTGCAAAGCCCGTTTCATCGTCACCTATGACTTTATTCAAGCCGTAGTTTTCCTCCACTGCCGTTGGCGGCTTAGCATAATGGAAGTTGAAAATCGAAACATACGGATTAGGATTCGTTATTTTCTCCGTCTTATTGGCGATATTCTGAGCTATCAGGTGTTTTACATTCAGCTTAGCTTCGGCCCTGACGATTGTCTCAGCTATTATATTTTGCCACTCGCCGGTTACGCCGCCAAAATAAGGCTCATTACAGATTTCATAATAAACGTTGTCAAAATCCTTTAACTCCTCTAAGATTTTGCATACCATTGCCTTCTGTATTGCCAGCAGCTTTGGATGCTGGAGCGTATAAACGTCGGTTCGCTTCATATTGCCGATGCCGTTGATATTGTTGGCGATATTCATCGGGCTAAGTTCCCACATACTGTCTTTATAGAAGGGGCAAAACAGCACCAGTTCAACCACAATCCCGCGTTTGCCGGCTTCAGCAACAAAGCTGCGAAGACGTTCAAAATACGCAAGATCCCACTTTGTCAGGTCGAATTTATTGCCCCCGCCGGCATAGCCGGGTGTCTCGCTACGTGCCCACGGGCATATAAACCGCCCTTTGGCTGGCGCCAGCGTATTGTTCTCAATTTTGAATGCCCCGAACGGCTCGCAGTAGGCCCCGCTGAATGTGCGAGTCAGGTTAAAACCGTGTAATTCGAGTGTTTTGAGGTACTTGCTGTAGTCGAAGTCCCGATTGAGTACTGCGCCGTAATGTTCGGCTGAGGTGATAAGTACAGTCGGTTTACCGCGCCAAAGGAAATAATGCGGGTTCTCCGGATGTAGTTGAATAAGCCCAGCCTTTTTCGCCGATTCCGGCATGATACACCCGCTTGTGACAGCTAATAACCAAATTACCAAGCTGGCCAATATTAGTTTAAAACCTTCAATATTTGCCCCTGCCGTGCTTACTTTTTCCTTAATTAACAGTGTTTTGTGTGTTTTTTCAGACATTTCGACATCCTTTTGAAGCCTGCCTGCCTGGTTTTAACTTATTTTGCAGGGCCTAATGAAAACTGTGTGAAGTCGCCGGGATTGAGCTGTTCTATCAGCGAGTGAATATCATCGGTTGTAACAGCTTTAATGGCCTTAATATCGTCTTCTACTGTGCGATACTCCTCCAGATATGTCCAGTTAACGCCCAGGTCTATCAGACGACCCATCGGCAGTTCGTTTTTGATAACCAGGGCGCTGAGAATTTTGTTTTTTGCTGTCCTGGTTTCGTCTTCGGTCACGCCGTTTTTAGACAGATTTTGAAAAATATCTCTGACCGTATCGAGTACTTTAGGCATGTTTTCGCTGCTGCAGCGGATATAGCTGCAAAATGCCCCTGTGCCGTCCATAGCTCCAAATTGCATTGTTGCCGATTCTGCCAGCGCCTTGTCAACCAGTTCCCAGAAAAATCTCGACCCGACATCATCACCTATAATCACACCTAAAAGCGAAGCGGCAAATCTTCTCTTGTCCTGGGCAGGCACCCCCGCACTCATCAGGCATATATGCTCACGGGCCAGATTTGCTTTTTCAGCTCGTTTCTCTTTTAGGCTGCCCCGGCAGTGTTCCAGCTTTCTTTCTACAGTTTGTTTTTGCCATTTGCCGCAGCCATTTTCAGCCGTAGAACAAATCTGCTCCCAGTTGAAATTGCCCGCACACGCCAAAACCAGATTATTTGGTGCGTAGCGATTGGTAAAATAGCTTCTCATCTGCTCAGCCGTCAGCTTATCTATACTTTGCTCGGTGCCCAAAACGCTGTTGCCGCAGGGATGGCCGTCAAAATGCAGGCTTCTGCATTTATCCATAACATCGAAAGTAGGCAGGTCTTTGTACATTGCGATTTCTTCTTTAATTACGTTTTTTTCAATATTGAAATCTTCATCTCTCAACGCCGGCCTCATCAATTCTATCCACAGCTTTGTTACTTCGACCAGATATTCCGGAAGAACAGCAGCATAATATATCGTGTTTTCACAGCTCGTTCCGGCGTTGAATTCTGCCCCTGTTCTGTCAAACGCCTCATTTACTTCAAACGCACTTAGCTTTTCAGTGCCTTTGAACAGCATATGTTCCAGAAAATGCGATACGCCGTTTATCTGCTTTATTTCATCGCGAGAGCCTGTTTTGACAAAGAAACCGACCGCCGCCGATTTGGCGGATTTGTTGACTTCACCGATTAAACTAAGGCCGTTCTGCAATATCTTCTTTTTGAATTCCATATTTGGCTCTACTTAACAGTTATTTGTTTCGGGCCGATTGTCACGACCGTAAAATCTTCGAACTTATTATTACGCAAAAAGGCCAGCACCGAATCAACTGAAGTCTGCTCGATTTTATTTTTAATCTCATCCAGGCTTCGAACTCTGCCCAATATATAGTAATCGCTCCCGATTGCGCCGGCCCGGCTGCTGGATGATTCACTTTGCAGAATCAATGAGCTTTTTAAGCCAATTTTGCCCCTTTTGATTTCTTCTTCACTGATTCCTTCACTGAGTCGCTCAAATTCGGCCGTTATCACATCGAGCGTTTCCTGTGCCTTTTCCGGTGTGGTGCCCGCATAACAGGCTATGCCGGCTGCCTCTTTCAGACTGTGATACCGTGCTCCGATTGCATAACACAGACCTCTTTTTTCTCTTACCTCTGTGAATAATCTGGCACTCATCCCGCCGGAAAGAACCGATATCGCCACCCGGGCATTATAGTAGTCCTCGTCGGCCGGCCTGACTGTTTTGGTCATCAGCCCTATGTGCACTTGCGCTCCATCGTTATGCAAGTGCTTGTATTTGCCGGCTTTGGAGCCGATTGTAACCGTCGGGAGTTCTTTAGTCTGGTTCGTTTCAAATAGATTCTCTATTTGCCGGCATACGGCATTGAAGTCGTATTTGCCCGCCACAGTAAATATCGTTTGTGACAAATTAAAGTTGTCTTTTATGATTTTACTTGTTTTTTCAGCCGTCAAAGTCTTTAGTTTGTCAATATCTCCGATGGGACTGCGTCCCAGAGGTGTCGGATAAAACTGCTCCCGAAGTTTAAGCATAACATTTTGGCGAGGGTCGTCTTCCAGGGCCAGTACGCTGTCAACGGCTAACTGTCTGGTTAATTCAAATTGGTCTTCTTCAAGGCTTGCCCACAGTATAATATCGGCATACAGCTCTATCGCTTCGGCTAAGTTTCCTGCTTCCAGTACGGCTCCGATGGTTATATGAGAGCTTCCAACCGAACTGGCCCTGTGCAGTCCCAGCCCGTCAAGAGCGTCGCTAAGCTGTCTGCTGTTCTTATCGCCTGCCCCCCTGAAAATCCAGTCTGTAATTACATTTCCAGCTCCGCAACAGCCTTCATCCAAAACCGCAGCGCCAGACGGCAGCATAAAACCAAACGCCGCCGACCCGACCGCTTCCATCGGCTCTCCAAGAAGAACCATCCCGTTTTTGAGTGTATGTTTATCGAATTGTTCTGCCATTTACACCTTTCCTGAATTCTTCGAACTCCTGCCTCGGTTGCCGGATAAGCTACCTTTTTTCGACAATAACCGCCACTTCCACCGCAGCGTTGAGAGGTAATTGAGCCACTCCCACCGCCATCCGCGCGTGTCTGCCGGCATCACCGAATACCTGCTGCATCAGTAAAGATGCGCCGTTGGCAACCTGTGATTGTCCGGTAAAACCTGCTGCACTGTTGACAAACACCTCCAGCCGAACGATTCGACGTACCTGTTCGAGTGAACCGAGTTGTGCCTCTATTGCGGCCAGGGCATTGATGGCGCACAGCCGGGCCGCTTCCTGCGCCTGGCTCAGTTCGATATCATGGCCCACTTTGCCGGTGAATACGACTTTGCCTTCACGTATAGGAAGTTGTCCGGATACGAAGATTAGATTTCCGGATTCAACCGTGTTAACATATGCGGCAACCGGCGTAGTTACTTTCGGCAGAGTAATCCCCAACTCAGACAGACGTATATTAACCGGTTTTTCGCTCAAAGAACCCCTGCCCGAAGAGGCTGACTCACAGCCCTGGCAGAACACCAAGACCGCCGGCAAAAGCACAATTGTCAAAATAAATCTCATTCAAAATCTCCTTCTGCTTTACTTTAATAAAAGGAAAAAAGAGATTTTACCAACAAACCAACTTCGCTGCAACTGACAAATAAAAGAGCGCCTCGATATTTGCTTGAAGCCAAATCAAAAGGGGGGTATAAGATAATAGTTAGGCCTTCTGCTGTTTTTATGTGAAACCGAAGTTCAACGGTAAATCGCTAAATCTGTTGTATTTGCACAGGGGATTACTGATGGAGACAGTTGAATTACGCAGCGACACTTTTACTTTACCCACGCCTAAAATGAGGGACGCTATGCAGTCTGCCGAACTTGGCGATGACGTTTTTGGCGAAGACCCGACCGTGAACCGCCTTGAACAAATTGCCGCCGAAAAAACCGGCAAACAGGCGGCTATGCTGGTTCCCAGCGGAACTATGGGCAATCTTATATGCTCGCTTACCCATTGTGCAAGGGCAGAGGAAGTTATTCTGGGCGACCAGTCACACATGTTTTATTATGAAGCGGGGGGAATGGCGGCCCTCGGCGGCATACATCCACATATAGTCAGTAATCAGCCGGATGGTAAATTACTGTTGTCTGATATCGAATCGGCTATTCGCGCCGACGACATTCACTTCCCGCGAACCCGCTTAATCTGTCTGGAGAACACTCATAACCGTTGCGGCGGCGCTGTTATTGAACCCGAGTATACCGATTCTATAGTTGCCCTCGCGCAAAGTTATGGCCTGTCGCTCCACCTTGACGGGGCCCGCATATTCAATGCTGCGGTTGCTTTCGGGATTGACGTTAAAGAATTGACTCGAAGCGTTGACTCAGTGATGTTTTGCTTGTCCAAGGGACTTTCGGCTCCGGTTGGTTCGTTGGTTTGTGGTTCCACGGAGTTTATTGCCGAGGCCCGGCGTACACGTAAGATTCTTGGCGGGGCGATGCGCCAGGCAGGAGTGATTGCAGCAGCAGGAATTGTAGCTCTGGAGGAAATGGTCGAGCGTCTGGCCGAAGACCATATAAACGCAAAGAAACTGGCGGAGGGAATCAGTCAAATCGAGGGTTTATTAATCGACCCGGACAAAGTTAAGACTAATATAATTTATTTTGACCTGACAGATATATCAATGACCGATGAGCAGTTTCTAAAAGGTCTTGAAAAGAAAGGAGTAAGATTATTAGGTCTGGGACCGGCCCACTTTAGAATGGTAACTCATTACGGCATCAGCTCATCGGATATCGACAGAACACTGACGGCTTTGGCTGAAGTTATGAAAAAGGCGTAAACTGCAAACGTATCATACGTTTCACGCACAGCGCAATACTATTACGCTACTGCAACAGCTTCTTGCTCTACGCCGTCATATTGGTCGAAGCTGACGCTTATCTTTTTGCTTACCCCCCGTGTCTGCATGGTTATTCCATACAGCATATCGGCGATACTCATTGTGCGTTTGGCGTGAGTGATTACTATAAACTGCGAGTTTTTCTGAAATTCGCGGATGAGCAGGTTGAATCGCTCATTGTTCGCCTCATCCAGTGCTGCATCGACTTCATCGAGAAAGCAGAACGGCGACGGTTTTGCCTTGAAAACTGCAAACAGCAGCGCAATTGCCGTCATTGACTTTTCACCGCCGCTCAGCAGTGATATACTTCTTGTTTCCTTGCCGGGAGGCCGGGCTATTATTTCTATTCCCGCTTCGAGAATATCTTCGGCATCTTCGAGTATTATATCGGCTTTGCCGCCGCCGAATAGCTTGCGGAAGATTTCCTGGAAGTGAAGCCTGATTTCCTCAAAGGTCTCACTAAATTTGTCCCTGCTTTTTTTGTTGAGCCGGTTTATCAGTTGCAGAAGTTGAGCTCTGCTGCTGTTCAGGTCTCCAACCTGAGTGCTTAAAAATTCGTTCCTCTTTTCGAGGTCTTCCTGCTGGTCTATTGCATCTATATTAACGTTTCCGAGCCGTTCGATTTTGGCCCGAAGCTCGGTTATTTCTTCTCTTATTTTGTCCCAGTCGATTTGCTTTTCTGCATCGTAATTTTCAAAGGCCTCGATCAAATCCATCTGCAGCTCTTCCTGCACCCTTTCAGCCAGATTCTGCTGCTTTACCTCTAATTGACCGAGTTCTATTTTGAGCTGACTGATTTGCTGCTCGATTTCACTTTGTTCGGAGCGTTTTTGCCGGATGAATTGTTCGGTTTGTTTTTGTTCTTCGAGCAGCTTTTCTATTTCTTTATGCAGCAGGCTGCTGCTTTGCTGGCTCTTTTCTTTTTCCACAAAAAGCTCTGAAACCGCTGCTTCGCAGTTAAGGATGTCCATTTGGGCCTGTCCCAACTGTTCACTGCTGCTTTTTATTTCTGCCTGTTCCGTCTCACTGGCCGTATGACTTGCCTGCATCTGGTTTGTTACAGATATAATTGTCTGCTTCAGTGCCTTGTTCTGTTCGGCAGTTTGTCCCAGGGCAACTTTCAAATCGGTTAGTTGACTTGATTGATTTTGTTGCAGTTGTTTTTGCTCGGCGTATCTTGTCTCAAGTTCTTTTATACGTGCAACCCGCTGATTGTTTACTGTCTCCAGTTCCTCCAGTTTTTGTTTCGAGTTATATTCTTTTTGCACTGATTGGGCGATTTGTTCTTCAAGCAGGTCGATTTCGCTGTTTAACAAAGGTTCTTCTTCTTTTAGCCGTTTTATATTCTCCTCTAATACGTTAAGTTTTGAGGCCACTTGCATCTTTTCAGTATTGGCCTCGTAAACCGCCGTCCGCAAATCCTTGCAAAGTTTGTCTAAATGTTCATTTGTCTGACGGTTTTTATCGATTTGTTCTTCAACGGTCGCTATCTCAGCCGTAATTCGGGCTATTATGTCCTGTAATTGACGCACCCGGCTTTTGCGAGATATCAAGCCTGCTGTTTTTCCTAAAGGACCGAGTTTAATCGCTCCACCTGCACGGTAAAACTGGCCTTTTAAGGTAACAAATTTATATTCATCGCCTAATGTTTCGGCAAGTTCGAATGCCTTATCAATTGAATCGACAACTATCGTTTTGCCGAGCAGTTTCCATACCAATGGTGCATATTTGCTCTGGTATTTTACAAATTCAATGACTCTGCCCTTGACCCCGGGCAGTTTCGACAAATCTTTATTGTCAACAAACGGCTCTATTTTATCCGTGCATATAAAATTGACTCTTCCCTTGATTTCTTCGATTGTTTCGATATCAGCCAGAAGCCTGTTTGTATTGTTGGTTACGAGCGTGTCTGTCTGGTCCTCAAGGGCCGCCTCGACTGCTGTGGCGTATTCGATATCGGCCACGACGATATCAGCCAGTATTTCTTCGACGTAATCGAATTTATTTGACCGGTTGGACAGCATATGTTTGACTGCGCTGTTAAGGCCTTCGAGTCTGTTCTCCATATCTGTTAGTACCGTCAACTCACTGCTCAGTGCGCTTCGAGCCTCTTTGCTGTGGGCCAGTCGTTTATTGTCCGCTTCGAGAAGGCTCTTGATTTCTTCTGTTTTTTTGCGTTTGGAATCCAAATTCTCCTGCAATTCGTTCAGTACCTTTTCGATATCATCTAAACGAGCGTTGTGTTGTGCTTTTTCAGTGAAGAGTTCTTCGAGTTCTTCGTGGGCTGATTTTGCCCGGCCGAACAAACGGTCCTTTTGGCTGGAAAGATTGTCGCGATAGACAGAGATGCTCTGTACTTCATTATGAAGTTGTGCTGTCATTCTAACGATGTCGATGATGCCCGACTTTTCATCTTCTAAATCCGCTTCAAGAGAAATGCATTCTTTGTTTATTTCTTGCAGGCTTTGCTGAAGCTGCTCGACCGACTGAGTTTTTTCTTTAAGCGTCTTTTCACAGTTTGTCTGCTCAGCATTGTATTTCACCAAATCTTCTGCAAACAGGTTTTTTTGCTCCTGCAGTTCTTTGATTTTTTCACTTGCGGTTTTTTCCCTTTCCTGCAGTTCGGTAATTCTCGCTTGCAGAAATTCGATTCGCTGGAGTTGCTGTTCAATCTTACTTTGGGCCGTGACGAGGCGATTGTCCGTGTGATTTATCTGGTTCTCGGTATCTATTATTTTATTGCCGAGCCCGCTCATTGCAGCGTCATTTTTTGCAATCTCGGCTGCAATAACGGCAAACTGGTCCTCCATTCGGTCAAGAGCGGTTTTTTTCTCCGTCCCTTCCGCATTTATTTTATGAAATTCCGCCAGTGAGTAGTTGACCTGTAATTCTTTGAGTCTTTGGCTGTATTGGAGGTAGTTTCTTGCTTTGCCGGCCTGAAGTTTCACGCTGCGCAGTTGCTTTTGCACTTCGCTGAGAATATCGGCCAGCCTCAGCAGGTTTTGCTCGGTGCGCTCCAGTTTGCGAAGAGCATCTTTTTTATGGGCTTTGTATTTGCTTATACCTGCTGCTTCTTCGAATAGGCCGCGCCGGTCGGTCTTGGACGCCGTTAATAACTGCTCGACCTGTCCCTGCTCAATAATCGAATAAGCCTTTGCCCCGACTCCGGTGTCCATAAATAATTCGCGGATGTCTTTAAGCCGGCAGATTTTGTTGTTTATCCGGTATTCACTTTCTCCGCTTTTGTATATCCGCCGGGATATCTGAACCTGGTCGGTTTCAATCGGTAGCTGTCCGGTGGTATTGGAGATAAACAGGCTTACTTCTGCCGTACCGACGGGTTTTCTGCTGCTGCTGCCGCTGAATATCACATCGGCCATCTGTCCGCTTCTAAGGCTCTTGACGCTTTGTTCGCCAAGCACCCACTTTACCGCATCGACAATATTACTTTTACCGCAGCCGTTTGGTCCTACAATAGCGGTTATAGAAGAATCAAAAGTAAACTCTGTTTTATCGGCGAAGCTTTTGAATCCGTTCAAAGCAATTTTTTCAAGTCTCATTTTTTTCCTGCTGTAAGTACTTGCATAAATTAGTGTTACGCAATTTGCGCATAGGTTTTTAGCTAGTACGCACCATTATTATCGGCCGACTATCTGTTTTATCTTGACAATTTAGTCGATTTGGGGCATCTCTCCTGCTCGAAACTGGGCTTCTATTGCACCTTTGTCACACATCTGCTTTAAGATGGTTATTGCATCGTCATATGAAACCCCCAAACCAGGCCTTAATTTAGACGGGTCCTCAACCTCCCCAGATTCACACATTGTCCGGATAATATCACCAACTTCAAAAGAGCTTTTCAATTGAATCGTTATATTTGGCCTCCTGGGGTGTTTACGGATAATTGAAACTTCTTTTTCACCTCTCTGGGCATTTATTGTCACTTCACCGTTGTCGGACTGTATAAAAATATTATCCCGGCAGCGCAACCGTGCGCCGAATAACGCGATTCGCGGAAGACCACTGCGGGAAACAAAAATCGCTTTGTGTGTGGTCTGGGTAATTTGATCCAAATAAAAATTACGCCCGATGAAACTTTCTGCTATGGAGATGTCGTCTAATTCTCTTAAATTTTCGTACGCAGCCAGCCTGATATCAAAATCTTCATCCCGAAGGAGTCTTCGCGATATTGCAGTGGCGTCATTGCGGGGCGCCGATTTTGTTATTGCCTCCAGAGCCTCGACTCGATAAGACGATGCTTTGTCCATTGCTATTTGACGAAGAGCATCCAGACCTCTGTCACTGCCGAGATTAAGCATACATCTGCCTGCTTGTAAACGCACCTGCTCATTGCGCGAATTCAGCAGTGCAGCTAATTTGTCGAGACATTCATTGCCTATGGTCTCAAGAGTGATTTCATATTTGTCTTTTTCTTCAGAAACAGCAAGATTTCCTATAGACTCGCGTATCCTTTGTTTTCTGATTTCCGGCGAATCAACTACGTACATTGCTCTCACTATTGAGATGAATCTTTGTTTTTGATTTCTGTATTTGGCGGGCACTTTCAATGAAACCAGACTTTGTGAAATTGCAGTGGCTGTATCCTTGCCGAAGCGTTCGTTCAGAAGGTTGCGAATAATGCTTGAGATTTTATAGTCCGGCCGCCGAAGTACCAGGGATAACTCATAATTATCAAGAACCCTTCCGCCGCCTAAAATATATCCAACTTTTTTATCTCTTTGGGGATTGCCCTCTGTTAGTTTATTGATGAAAACCGGGCCTTCCGCAGTAACAGAAACTTTTGGAGTTCCGCCAAACATCCTTGCCTCGGTAAGGTCTGCTCCCAATAATTGCCCGCCTTCCAGAGATGTCGTTTGTGTGCTGGCCAGAGCGGTAACCTTGACATCGAACCGTTCGTTTTTCGAGGCTAAAGGCGGTATAAAACCATTGACTGAGACCACGGCTGTATTGTTGCTGTTGATTAGTTTTTCAATATCTGTATCAGGCACTTTACCCAGGATATATTGTTCAAGGTAGGCTCTAATTGATGGTGGGCATTGCGGTGAGCCGGTGCCTCGCAGTCCTCCCACCAGAGAGTATCCACTGACCGGTATTGACTCAAACGAGAACACCTCTGCAAGTGAACCTATTGTGGTGTCCATACCTATTCTGGTTGGCTCTTCGACCTGAACCGGCTGTCCGCAGCCGATTATAAACAGACAAATAACCAATAAACAAACCATTTTCTTCCGGTAATTTTTCATAGGTCCGAGCACCTCAAAAATACTGGATTCTTATTTATTGTTTTGTACAGTTTTTACTCCGAATTCCCATTTTTTCATTTTTTTTACACCCATAGATACTACGCCTTCGGATATTTTGCGTCAACTCTAATTTATCGGCCTGTCCGGCAATTCCTCGTTAACCTATGGTTCTTCGAAAGTTAGTTGATTGCCTGAAATATTATCGTTCTTGTCCTCGGCCTTGTATCGAAATCCACTAAGATAATTTGTTGCCAGGTTCCAAGTGTCATTTCTCCATCGACGACGGGTATGCTCAAAGAAGGCCCCAATATTGAAGCCCTTACATGAGAATGCCCGTTATCATCATGCCAGGTCTCTTCATGCTCATAACGTCCCTTTTGCGGCGCAAACTTCTCGAACGCCGCTGCTATATCATAGTTTACCAGCCCAGGCTCATATTCTGTTGTTGTAACGCCAGCCGTCGAGCCGACATTGAAAACCGTAACTGTCCCTTCAGCTATGCCTGATTGACGGATAAACTCATTGACCTGCCCTGTAATATCCAAGATATCACAATTGCCGCTGGTTTTTACCTTTATTTTTTTCGTTTGGACCATACTTATATAATAAGTCCGGTACCGGCTTAATGCAAATCTTAAAAGGCTTTGTTTAAAGTGCCCCAGCCGGCTTTATTCTATATTTCGCTCTGCAGGTTATAGTTGATTTTATCGTCGGTTGGTATTGAAAGTTGCCATAGCCTTAATTCTGCTATGATTCTCTAATTCAGCGGCTGTCCTTGCCAGTGGAAGGCCTGGAGCGATTTTTTATCTGATGTGATGGTAATTTTCCCGGTTACACTGTAGTCTGGATTAATCCATCCGGTCACATAGATATTTCCAATGGCGTTTTTGACTTTTCCATTATCGAAGTTGGTTTCGAGTATTAAAAAATTTCCCTTTGTTATGAAGAAAAGTTTTGATTTATCTTCTTCGTCTGCGTCGCTGTAGATTTTTGAAGGGTCTGTATTACCTTTGAAACCGGCCTTCACCACGGTGTAATTCATCCGCGGAGAAAGCGTGTCGTACTCGGCGGCCCATCCGCCTTCTACCGTGCCATCGGGTAATATTATAAGACTTACTAAACCTCGGTCGTTGCGCTTCTCCTGCACATTTGCGCTGTATTCGAGAATTTCTGTAATTTTCGGCTGCTCCTCAGAAGTTGGCTGTTCGGCCGCATCGCTGGCTTTACGGTCTTTGATTCGCCATTCCTCTACCCACGGATATTCATCTGGCGATTTCTTTTGTTCACGTGCGGTCTTTCTGTCTACCGGCGATAGAGCAAAATAGTATATCAGCATTCCTATGGCTACTACTATTAGCAGCATCAAAAGGGCAAAAGCAGGCCGGTTAGGCACTTGCCCCCGGATTTGTCGGCGGATAGCTCGCATTAAAATTCCTTTTAATTGAACCGCTAAAAGCTATTTTAGAGCCGCTGACGGCTGTAGGCAATAACCAACCGCCAAAAAAAACAAAAAAATTTTATTTTTTTGAAACTTATTCTATTGACGATATTATTATATGTAGTAAAATAGCACTATGGTGGTCAGGTGAAGGTGCTGCATCGATACTTGGCCGCTCGTTTATTTTGGGAGTAAATAAAGTTCTTTGACAAGTTAACAGTTAAGCCAGATAAGCAGTGAAAGTGCGGCTGCTGCGGTAATATACGCTTTACTGTCGTAAGCCTTAAAATTAATGTTTTTTATTCGGCACTTTCGGTGCGTATCAAAACTGTCAAAATGTATATACAACATTTTGGCAGCGATGCCAATTAAGTGTTGAGCCTTCTTTCGACGAATACCGTCTTCGGACGGTTCGACGAATAAATTTGAAGGGTTTGATCCTGGCTCAGAACGAACGCTGGCGGCGTGGCTAAGACATGCAAGTCAAACGGACTATCTTATTGAGTAATCGAGAGGATAGTTAGTGGCGAAAGGGTTAGTAATAGATAGGTAACGTACCCTCTGCTTCGGGATAGCGTCGGTTGCTTCGGCAACTTTCCGAAAGGGGCGGTAATACCGGATAATATCACTTGTTGATGGACAGGTGATCAAAGATTTATCGGAAGAGGAGCGGCCTATCTCCTATCAGCTTGTTGGTGAGGTAAAGGCTCACCAAGGCTATGACGGGTAGCGGGACTGAGAGGTTGACCCGCAACATCGG